>CAVBFA010000103.1:0-11777 GCA_963594595.1 Oscillibacter sp.
TTTATTTGTTCGAATACAAAATTATAAAAAAATCATTTATCTGGAAATTATATTGGCAATTATCCCCAATAAATATCGTTAAAATCATGGTCGGGATTTAACGTGTAGTGTTTAATGCCCGTGCTGTAGGTCTGTTCCCAGCCGAAGATGGACCGGTGTTAGGGCATATTCTGTCCTTCGCGAGAAACAGACAATAACATGGTGTCGCCAATGGTTAATTATGTTGTCAGAGGGAAATAAATATATAGTAAACACGATAAAAATCTTTTTTTATCATATCGTTTAATTTAGTGTCATTAAAAAGTAGTATATTTGCATTAATTTTCATGTCAACAAGGCGTTTTCGCTGATATTTATTCATCGAGACGCTGAAAACAGAATTAATTATTGTCAATTGAGACCTTTGAGGATATGTATCCCATTCTTCAATAAGTTCTACATGAATTTGACATCTTTAATGCTTGTGTTTTGTGATATGTTGATCATTCAAGATAAACAGTGAAATTGCAGTTAAAAAAACAATAATTAGAACAATATATAATGTTAGTTGATTTCAAGAACGTGAATATTTGCCAAGAATCCAAATGCGTTTTGGAGAATGTCAACTTCCATGTTGACGAAGGTGAATTCATATATATAATAGGTAAGGTAGGAGCAGGAAAGAGCAGTCTGCTCAAGACTATGTATTGTGAACTTGACATTGAAAGTGCCGATTGCGCCAATGTCCTTGACCACAATCTTTTGACAATAAAACGCAGGCAGATACCGCAGCTGAGGAAGGGAATAGGAATTATTTTCCAGGATTTCCAGCTTCTCCACGACAGGACAGTTTATGAGAATCTCAGATTCGTTTTGCGCGCCACAGGCTGGCGTGACAAGGCTTCTGTTGACGACAGGATAAGCGAAGTGCTTGCAGCTGTGGGAATGAGTGACGCTATAAACAAGATGCCTCACCAGCTGTCTGGCGGTGAGCAGCAGCGAATAGCCATATCACGGGCTCTGCTCAACACTCCAAAGATAATCATTGCTGATGAGCCTACAGGAAATCTTGATGTGGAGACGGCCTCTAATATCGTGTCTCTGCTGAAATCCATAAGCCAGAAAGGCACGGCAGTCATTATGTCAACCCACAACATCCCGATGATTGACAAATATCCAGGAATCGTATACAGTTGCCAGAACGGCACATTAGAGGAACAAGACATTGACAAGATGTCGATGTAGGAAATACACGCGAACACTAAAAGATATAATTATGAAAGTAATGAAATTCGGAGGCACATCTGTTGGTTCTCCAGAGAGGATGAAAAGTGTCTCAAAATTGATAACGAGCAGTGGTGAACCAGTTGTCATCGTGTTGTCAGCGATGTCGGGAACCACAAATTTATTGGTTGAAATATCCAATTACCTGTACAGGAAGAATCCGGAAGGCGCCAACGAGGTGATAAACCGCCTTGAACAGAAATACATGTCACACGTAGAAGATTTGTATTCTACAGAAAAATGGAAAAAGGAAACGCGAAGTTTTCTCCGTGAGGAATTCAATTATCTACGTTCGTTCACAAAAGACCTCTTCACAAGTTTTGAAGAGAAGAGCATAGTGGCACAGGGTGAGATCATGAGTACGAACATGGTAGTGAACTACCTGAAAGAATGCGGAGTCGATGCAGAGCTGCTGTCGGCACTTGATTTCATGCGCACAGACAAGAACGGCGAACCGGACACATCGTATATCAAGGAGAAACTGACCGCTTTGCTGGAGGAGGTCAAAGGAAAGCAGATCTATATAACACAAGGTTTCATATGCCGTAATGCCTATGGCGAGATAGACAATCTGCAGAGAGGCGGCAGCGACTACACCGCTTCGCTTATCGGTGCTGCGATAAACGCCGAAGAGATTCAGATATGGACAGACATTGACGGAATGCACAACAACGACCCGCGTATCGTTGACGGTACAGAAGCCGTAAGGCAGCTTCACTTTGAGGAGGCGGCAGAGCTTGCATATTTCGGTGCCAAGATCCTGCACCCCACATGCATCCAGCCTGCAAAATATGCCGGCATCCCCGTGCGCCTTCTTAACACGATGGAACCGGAAGCTCAGGGCACTATCATTGACAATGTGACACTGAGAGGAAAGATCAAGGCGGTGGCTGCAAAAGACAATATCACGGCAATCAAGATAAAGAGCAGCCGCATGCTTCTGGCTACGGGCTTCTTGAGAAAGGTCTTTGAGATTTTCGAGAGCTACCAGACGGCAATCGACATGGTGGCAACCAGCGAGGTCGGCGTTTCGATGAGTATAGACAACGACACCCATCTGGCTGAAATAGTGGATGAATTGAAGAAGTATGGCACTGTGACCGTAGACACAGACATGTGCATTATCTGCGTTGTGGGAGATCTGGACTGGAGCAATGTAGGCTTTGAGACGCTCGCCACGGATGCATTGAAGAACATCCCCGTGAGAATGATTTCTTATGGCGGCAGCAATTACAATATCTCGTTCCTCATACGTGAAAGCGACAAGAAAGCTGCGCTCCAGAGCTTGAGCGACACTCTCTTCAAATAAAAGAAAAACAAGAAACGACACACAACAACACACACAACACGAAGAATGAAAGGAATATTCCCCGTTGACAGATTCATGGAAATCGAAACTCCGTTTTATTTCTATGACACGTCCCTCTTGAGAAAGACTCTGGAGGAGATAAACAGAGAGGCAGGCAGACATGAGAATTTTTGCGTGCATTATGCAGTAAAGGCAAATGCCAACCCCAAGATATTGGATGTAATCCGTCATTATGGGCTTGGTGCCGACTGCGTGAGTGGCGGTGAGATAAAGGCAGCCCTGCGCAGTGGCTTTCCGCATGACAAGATAGTCTTTGCCGGAGTAGGCAAGAGCGATTGGGAAATAGCGCTCGGAATCGACAACGACATACAATGTTTCAATGTCGAAAGCATCCCGGAGCTCGAAGCCATCAATGAGATAGCCGGGGCGAAGGGCAAGACCGCCAATGTGGCATTCAGGATAAACCCTGATGTAGGTGCCCATACCCATGCGAACATAACCACAGGTCTGGCAGAGAACAAGTTCGGAATACCTATGGAGGAGATGGAACCGGTGATCCGTCTTGCAGGCAATATGAAGAACGTGAAGTTCAGAGGATTGCATTTCCATATAGGTTCGCAGATTCTCGATATGGGAGATTTCGAGGCATTGTGCAATCGCATCAACGATCTCCAACAACAGCTTGAGCGCCATCATATTATGGTAGACTCGGTGAATGTAGGCGGAGGTCTCGGCATTGACTATCATGAGCCTGACAGAGCCTCTGTTCCCGACTTCAGGGAGTATTTCAACACGTATGCCAAATTCCTGAAGCTTCGTCCTCATCAGACTTTGCATTTCGAGCTTGGGCGTGCTGTAGTTGGTCAATGTGGGTCGTTGATTACCAGAGTGTTGTATGTCAAGGACGGAGTTTCCAAGAAGTTCCTGATCGTTGATGCCGGAATGACAGATCTGATAAGGCCGGCTTTATATCAGGCCTATCATAAGATAGAGAACATTTCAAGCGACGGGCCGACGGAGACCTACGATGTGGTCGGACCAATCTGCGAGTCGAGCGACGTGTTTGCAAAAGCGGCAGACTTGAATAGCAGTAGGAGAGGGGATTTGATAGCCATCCGGTCGGCAGGCGCCTATGGAGAGATTATGGCTTCACAGTATAACTGCAGGAAGTTGCCTGTCGGTTACGTGTCTGAGGAGCTGAATATAGATTATTAACTTAAAACTTGGTTATAAGGAAGGCTGTATAAAATGTTAGTAGTGGATGATAAGACAATGGTGTTAGGAGGCGTTGCAATATTGCTTGCGCTTTTGTCTCCGATTGTAAACGCATTGATTCTGAAATTGAAGGTTGAGAAGTCAGACATTGGCGACGCTGACGCAGAAGAAACTCTGTCAGATTCTGACATCAGCACGACTTCGTCGGACAATGACTCTTCGTCAAACGAAGGCTCTTCATTGTCGGACAATGATTCTTCATCATCAAATGAAGGCTCCTCATTGCCTGTCAGCGATGTTTCATTGCCCGGCATTTCAGTAGTCATGACTGTTGACGACGAGGGTGAAGACCTCAAGAAGAATCTGCCACAATGGCTTGACCAGTCGTATGGCGGCAAATACCAGGTCATTGTAGTCGTTTCGGGCAACGACCCCCAGGTTGAGTCAATCCTCAAGCGATATTCGGATTCCCCGTCGCTGTACACCACTTTCATCCCGTCTTCGTCCCGCTATATGAGCAGGAAGAAGCTTGCCGTGACCATCGGCGTGAAGGCAGCCAGATACGACTGGGTGCTCCTGACGGATGTGGACTGCTATCCGGAGAAGCCCACATTCCTCGACTCCATATCCCGCAAGTCACTGTCCGGCGATTGTCAGGGCGATTGCCAGATGGTGTTGGGCTACAGCAATTTCAGCTCCGACGCCCCGTCAGCCCGTCTCTTCGACAACACCTACAGTCTCTATCGCCAGTTGGCCCTCTCGCAAAGAGGCAGGACAGCAGGCTATTCCGGCAAGGTAGTACTGTTCAGAAAAGCCATGTTCATCGAGGGCAAGGGCTATGACGGAAATCTGAAATACGCCAGAGGCGAGTATGAATTCCTGGCAAACAAATTCTCCACGGAATCCAACACGCTGGTCTTTGCATCCCCCGACGCTATGGTGATAGAAGACAACCTGTCTCACAAGGGTTGGACAAACAAGTGTCTTAACTACCTTGCAATACGCAAGACGCTTCGCAACTCCAGACTCCCGAGGTTCACATTCAACCTTGGCGTCGTTTCCATGCTGTCGGCCAACATCCTGCTTTCAGCCCTGATAGCCTATTCAGTCATCGCCCGGCTGTGGATACTCTGCGGCTGTGCGGTCTTTGCATTGCTCTTGTCGTTCGTCCTGCGCACGGTGGTTCTTTCCATCCGTCTGCGCCCGTATCTTCACGGAATGTCGTTCGTCAAATTATGGTGGCTGGAACAGACGCTGCCATTCAGAAACTGCATGAGACTGCTGAAATATCGTTTTGCCGACAAATATGACTTCATAAGCCATAAGCTTTAAGTCAAACCGGGTCATAAGGGCAAGCAGTCATAAATATAGCATTAAAACGGACTGATGAGCGTTTGGGGAGGTAAAAAGCCTGTGCGATGCAATATATCCCGTTTCGCGACGTTATATCTGTAGACGATAATGAGAGTTGATTGCAATATTAGACGATAATGAGGGTTGACCTCAACAATAGACGATAATGAGGGTTGTCCTCAATAATAGACGATAATGAGGGTTGCCCTCAACCTTAGACGATAAAGAGAGTTGACCAAAAAAACTGAATTGATTTTTAAAAGCATGTGCCATGAATATACTCCATTGCATTCCACGTTCAGATTCAATTTCAATACGGCAGACCCTGCTTGACGACTTGTTTTCGTTCAACACACAAGAACTCTCTAATTATGTGTTGACAGACAAGTCTCTGCAATCTGAATTCGCAGACCGCATAGGGACAGACAAGGTATATTGTTTCTCCTCCTCCCGTCCATGGGTGAAGGGAGGCAAGAAACAGTTCAGGCATGTCGTTGCCGAGACCTCGGCAGAGATAATCCACATACATTCATTTGCAGACCTCTATTCTCTTCAGATAATGAAATGGGCATTTGGCATGAGGATTCCAGTGGTCTTCTCACCATACAACTCGCTGATGCCCTGGCATTTGAGCAATATCCCTCTGCCCCTGAGGTTGAAGAGGACGATAGTTTCCCGAATGCTTCTCAAGCACACCGAGGCGACAGTCCTCACAAGCTCCAGTCAGGAAACGGAGCGTATGAAGCAGATGTTCCGTCATGCGTTGGGCAGTTCGGGCCGCCTTTCCGTTGCCACGCGCATCAAGAGCATCAACGGCGAAGCAGACACCCCGCGCCTCGCAGCCACCATGTTTTCCGTATACCGTAAGATCATCGACAGTAATCCCTTCTGGCTGATGAGCGAAAAAGACGAGTATATAGAAAACGGCCTGGCGGCATTGGGAGCCATACTGTCTTCGGGCAAGGCTGCCGACACGGTATTCCTGCCCCTGGAGAAGATAAAGTCAGAGCTCGCCACCCTTTCCGCCGAGCATTGGCGACGCATCCAGCTTCATTCGTCAGACCAGGACATTCTCCCCGAGGTGCGCATGGCCTACGAGTCGCTGATGGGCACACCCGGCGAGTTCGACCCTCAGACTGTTGACCGCCACTCCGTAGTCGCCTACAGGAGCGAACTGAAAAAGGACAAGCCTTCGATAAAGACCTCCAGGATGCATCAGGTTTCTGAAGACTATTCAGAATACAGGAGTGAGCTTCTCCTCTGCGTCATGCTTCTCAACATGAAGCACCTTATGGACACCCGCAGGGTGACGCGCAGAAACCTTTCCGACCTTTATCTCTATGCAAGGTTTGAAGACTACAACGAATATGTGCTCGAAGAGATGCTCTCAGAACTGGGCATACTGGAGTTCAGCTCCCGCATCCTCTCATTCCTCGTCCACAGCATGTTCCTTGAAAAAGGGCACGTACCCGTAAAACTCTCACGTGAAAAGGATTTATGCAAAATGCAGAAACAGCTTTTCAAATCCAATATAATATGGAGCAGCAGCTTACCGACTCCAATATAATATGGAGCAGCAGCTTTTCAAATACGATATAATATGAATGAACAACTTTTCAAATCTAATATTAATATGAAGAAAAACTTAAACCAACCGCATGAGAACGAACTGCAGTATCTGCAGTTGTTGTCAAAGACCTTCCCTACCATTGCGGATGCGAGCACGGAGATAATAAACCTCCAGGCAATCCTCAATCTGCCAAAGGGAACCGAGCATTTCCTCGCCGACATCCATGGTGCCTATGAGTCGTTCCAGCATGTGCTGAAGAATGCTTCTGGCAACATCAAGAGAAAGGTGAACGAGCTTTTCGGCAACCAGATCCGCGACACTGAGCTCCGCGACCTCTGCACCCTCATCTATTATCCTGAGCAGAAGCTCGAGATGGTGAAGCTCGTAGAGGAAGACATCAACGACTGGTACCACATCACCATCCACCAGCTTGTCACCATCTGCCGCGACGTGTCGAGCAAATACACCCGTTCGAAAGTCAGGAAATCCCTGCCCAAGGAGTTCTCCTACATCATCCAGGAGCTTCTGCACGAGCATTCCGACGACATCGACAAGGCGGGCTACGTGACTGCCGTCATCGACAGCATGATAGAGACCGACAGTGCCGACGACTTCATCATCGCCATTGCCCACGTTATCCAGCGCCTTGCCATCGACCAGCTCCATATCCTGGGCGACATCTACGACCGCGGTCCTGCCGCCCACAAGATATTGAACCTTCTCACCCATTACCACAACTGGGACATCCAGTGGGGCAACCACGACATGCTGTGGATGGGAGCCTGCGCCGGCAACGACGCCTGCATCACCAACGTGGTGAGAATCTCGCTTCGCTATGCCAACCTCACCACCCTGGAGGAGGGCTACGGAATAAACCTGCTGCCCCTTGCCACCTTTGCCATGGAGACCTACAAGGACGACCCTTGCGCGGAATTCATCCCGAAGACCTCAGGCGGCACAGGCGCTCTCGACGAGAAGACCATCCGCCTCATCGCCATGATGCACAAGGCGATTTCCGTTATCCAGTTCAAGGTGGAAGCCGCCCTGATAAAGAAGCACCCCGAGTGGAAGATGAAAGACCGCATGCTCTTCAACAACGTTGACTACGACAAGGGCGTGTGCACGATCGGCGGCAAGGAATATGCCATGAAGAGCTGCCTGTTCCCCACGGTAGACCCCAAGCACCCCAACGTGCTGACGAAGGAAGAGGAAGACCTCATGAAGAAGCTCCACCATTCGTTCACCGTGAGCGAGAAGCTGCGCAACCATATAGAGCTGCTTCTCAGCCACGGCTGCATGTACAACATCGCCAACAACAACCTGCTCTTCCATGCTTCGGTGCCTCTCAACGACGACGGCTCCCTGAAGGAAGTGGAGCTTTTCGGCGGCAAGAAATACAGCGGCAGGGAGCTGATGCACCAGACGGGGCTCCTCGTGCGTGCAGCGTTCCAGAACGACAGTTCCGAGACGATGCGTGATTTCGCGCGCGACTATTTCATGTATCTGTGGTGCGGTCCCGACTCCACACTCTTCGACAAGTCTAAGATGGCCACCTTCGAGCGCTATTTCCTCGAAGACGCCGAGACCCACAAGGAGTATAAGGGCAACTATTTCAAGATGAGAGACAACGAGGAAGTGGTGGACCGTATTCTCGACGCCTTCGAGGTGCGCCATCCCAACCGCCACATCATCAACGGCCACGTGCCCGTGCATGCCGGAAGCGGCGAGAACCCGATAAAGGCCAACGGCAAGCTGATGGTCATCGACGGCGGTTTCTCCAAGGCCTACCACAAGGAGACGGGCATTGCCGGCTACACGCTCATCTATCACAGCCGCGGCTTCGTCCTCGTGCAGCACGAGCCGTTCACGAGCGAGGAGGATGCCATCAAGCGCGGCACCGACATCAAGAGTTTCACCAAGATTGTGGAGATGTCTTCTCACAGGATGCTCGTTGCCGACACCGACATCGGCGACGACCTGCGCGGACAGATTGAATATCTCAAGAAGCTCCTCTATGCCTACAGGTATGGATGGATAAAGGAGCGCGGATAGGGGGGCTATCAGTCCTATAAGTCCTATTAGTCCTAGAAGACTGATAGGACTAATAAGACTGATAGGACTAATAAGACTAATAGGACTAATAAGACCTATATCTCCTGTCAGTCTTATCAGTCCTATCAGTCCTATCGGCTCTATTCTGCCTGCGGCATTACTTGCTGCCCTTGAGCGCCTTGTCCATGTTTTCGGCGGCACGTCTGCCGTCGCCCATAGCCAGAATTACGGTGGCTCCGCCGCGCACGATGTCGCCTCCGGCAAAGATTTCCTTCCTTGAGCTCTGCATGCTGTCGTCCACTACTATGGTGTCTTTCCTGCCCAGTTCCAGTCCCTCGATGGATTTCGGCACGAGCGGGTTCGGCGACACGCCCACCGCCACTATCACCTGGTCCGTCTCCACGGTCAGTGTCTTGCCTTCTATCGGTTTCGGACTTCTTCTTCCGCTGGCGTCAGGCTCTCCCAGTTCCATCACCTGCAGCACCGCCTTGCATACGGCACCGTTTTCGTCGGCGATGTATTCTATAGGATTGTGCAGGTTGAGGAATTTTATTCCCTCCTCCTTGGCGTGTCTCACCTCTTCGAGTCTTGCCGGCATTTCAGCCTCAGAGCGTCGGTAGACTATAGTCACGTCGGCTCCCAGTCTCTTTGCTGTTCTGCAGGAGTCCATTGCCGTGTTTCCTCCGCCGATCACGAGCACCTTCTTGCCGAAGTTCATCGGTGTGTCCGACTTCGGGTCGGCGGCGTCCATGAGGTTCACACGTGTGAGGTATTCGTTAGACGACATTATGTTGATGGCGTTCTCTCCCGGTATGTTCATGAAGTTAGGCAGTCCTGCTCCGCTTCCCACGAAGAATCCCTTGAATCCCTCTTCCTTGAGCTGCTCTATGGTGATTGTCTTTCCTATGATGCAGTCTGTGGTGAACTTCACTCCGAGCTTCCTGAGGTTTTCTATCTCCACGTCCACGATGTGGTTGGGCAGTCTGAACTCCGGAATTCCGTATTTCAGCACTCCTCCGATTTCGTGCAGCGCCTCAAACACGTGCACCTCGTAGCCCCTCTTTGCCATGTCGCCAGCGAAGCTGAGTCCCGATGGTCCTGAGCCCACCACAGCCACTTTCACTCCGTTGCCCTCCGGCCTTCCGCCTGCCTGCGTGCCGCAGCGCTGTGCGTAGTCGGCTGCGAATCTCTCCAGATATCCTATCGCCACTGCCGGCTCGTTCATCTTCAGGTGTATGCATCTGCTCTCGCATTGCTTCTCCTGCGGGCAAACTCGTCCGCATACGGCAGGCAGCGATGATGTGTTCTTGAGCACTCGTGCGGCTCCCTGTATGTTTCCGCGCTCAATGTTCTTGATAAACGACGGTATGTCGATGCTCACCGGGCATCCCTCCGTGCACGATGGCTTTGCGCAGTCCAGACATCTGTGTGCTTCGCGCTGTGCCATTTCGAGCGTTATTCCCTGGTTCACCTCTTCCTTGCGGTGTGCGATTCTGTATTCCGGTGTCAGCTCCGGCATCTCCACTCGTTCTATCGCCATTCGCTCCTTCGGCTTCATGCTCTTGCGCAGCTGCTTGCGCCATTCCGCCTCTCTGTCCTTTAGCTGCTCCAGTGTCTCTGCGGCGAAGGCTGCCGTGGCGTCAGCGTCGTGGGTCTGCGCCTTGTCTGCGCAGTTGCATCCGTCAGTCGCGGGTCTGCAGAGGTGGTCTTCGAAGTGTTCCATCTCCTCTCTCTCCGCCGCCTTGAATGTGCCCATTCTCTTGAACATCTCATCCCAGTCAACGAGTGCTCCGTCGAACTCCGGTCCGTCGATGCATACAAACTTTGTCTTTCCTCCGATTGTCAGTCGGCATGCGCCACACATTCCCGTGCCGTCCACCATGATTGTGTTGAGCGACACGTCGGTGGGTATATTGTATTTTCCGGTGAGCAGGCAGCAGAATTTCATCATTATCGGCGGTCCGATAGCCACCACCTTGTCAATGTGTTCCTGTTTGATGAATTTCTCTATTCCTATGGTCACCACTCCCTTCTCGCCGTATGATCCGTCGTCGGTCATTACGATCACTTCGTCGCTGTATTCCCTCACCTCGTCTTCTAGTATGATGAGGTCTTTGTTTCTTCCGGCAATTACGGAGAGGATTCTGTTTCCCGCCTTCTTGAGCGCCTTTATGATAGGCAGCAGGGGTGCCGTGCCCACTCCTCCTCCGGCACACACCACGGTGCCGAAGTTCTGTATGTGTGTGGGGCTTCCGAGCGGTCCCACCACGTCTTCCACGTAGTCGCCCTCGTTGAGTCTGCAGAGCTTCCTGGACGAGAGTCCCACTTCCTGCACCACGAGCGTTATGGTGCCCCTGCCGGTGTCGGCGTCGGCTATGGTGAGCGGCATTCTCTCACTGTTTTTGTCCACTCTGATTATCACGAAGTTGCCAGCCTTTCGGCTTTTTGCTATGAGCGGCGCTTCGATTTCGAATTTGAATACTTTTTCCGAGAATTGTTGTTTCTGTATTATCTTGTTCATAATCGTTAATGGTTTGGATTTAACGAATCTGTGTATTAGATTTCTTTTGCCGTGCAAATATAGCAACATTTTTTTTAATGCGCCATTTTTGCACGGCAAAAAATCAGGTTGTCTGTAGCTTTTTCATTCTATTTCTATCCATGTGGGCTCTCCGGGCTTGCGGCTGTCGAGCAGCTGCATGAGCGTGGCGAAGGCTTTGCGCGAGTTGAGCACCATGCCTTTCTGCCTGTTTTCGCCCACGAGGATGCAGCCCCGGGTGTCGGCGGCGGTGTTTCCGCTGTGGTAGTTCATAAAAATAGGTGTTTTGAGGCTAGCCAATCAGTTGTTTACATTCTCTGTTCCGCCGCTTTGCGCTTCTGTTCCGCCGCTTTGCGCTTCTGTTCCGCCGCTTTGCGCTTCTGTTCCGCCGCTTTGCGCTTCTGTTCCGCCGCTTTGCGCTTCTGTTCCGCCGCTTTGCGCTTCTGTTCCGCCGCTTTGCGCTTCTGTTCCGCCGC
>CAVBFA010000104.1:0-3482 GCA_963594595.1 Oscillibacter sp.
GACTTTTTCACAGAGGCAAGAAAAATAATGACGATGAGCCGGACAGTGTTCAAACCAATTCATTCTCTGATATTATGAATGGTTTGCAGTACGCCGTAAACTGTGCACAAGATACATTACAGAATCATCAGATACAAAATCTGACCAGACTTTTTGAAGGAACAAATGCAAATAACGCAAATACGTTCCAATCAAAAAAAATCATGGTTGGAGACAAGACTATTGATATTCCACTTATAGCCTTGATATCCCATCATTATCTTGCAATGGATAATGTGCAGATAAAGTTCAAGGCGAAGGTCGGAAGCGTGGAATCACAAATTCCGGAAAACAACTTGCTGTTATCCAGTCCGCACAGAGCCAATCTCCAGATGCAGATGAGCAACATAAAACCAGATACAGATGATGTCATGGAGGTTTGCGTCAATTTTAAAGTTCAGGAGACTCCGGAGAGTATTTCCCGAATCATTGACGATTTTGTAAAAAACATCTAACAATTTCAAAATTCAAATGTTATGGCAGAAGAAATAAAGAACCAAGGGCAACAAGAATATGCAGAAAATATAAGCGGGCAAGCGAAAGAGATTATTTCCGCTGCATTGGAAGAGACTAAAAATAACGGTACATCCCCTGTACTTGGAGATCCGAATGTGACTGACAATTTTAAGGGGCTTCCCATGCGGGAACTGATTGCAGCACCGCTTATTGCAGCAGCCGAAGCTCAACAGGAATTGGCAGCGACAGCATGGAATTTCTACCAGAAAATTGCTTTTGATGAAGACGGTAAAACAGCTCGTGTATTGGAATTCGATATTAAAAGACCGATACAGCAGGATGGAAAAATGACAACAATGTCACAAAGTGTCAAGGCTCCGTTTATAGGATTGGTGCCTATTCCTTCCCTGCTCATAGATCGCGTGGATGTCGATTTCCAGATGGAGGTTACCGATACATCAAACGTAAAAAGCACTACCAACGCAGAAGTAGAGACAAAAGCTTCTGCAAAACATTGGTTTATAAATGCGGAAATCAGCGGCAAAGTCACAACCGCCCGCGAGAACACCCGCATGACCAACCAAACGGCAAAATACCAGATACATGTTTCTGCCAGCCAGCAGCCGCAGACCGAAGGTCTGTCTAAACTGATGGATATAATGGCATCATGTATCGAGCCTATAAATACAGAAAGCAGTAAATAGAGTATAAACATATAGAACGGGATGGATAAAGTCCCGTTCAAATTTGATAACAATTATTATGAAAACATAATAAATGCATCAAACATCTAAAAATAGCCATATGAAAATTTGTACATGGAATTCCCAAGGAAATCCTCTTAATAATGCTATTAAATTAAATATATTGAATCATCTATTAACAATAGAACAATGTAATGTTGTTATGATACAAGAATGTGGTCAATTCATACTGCCTGCACAACATAGTGGTAGATACCACTATGTTGTGGTAGAACATGCAGGTGCTTATAATCAGAGATGTAATACTTGTATCATTGCGGATTTGAATTTTGTAGCATCAATACATTATCTGATATCAGGAACAGGCCGATCCGCAATTTGTTTAAATTATAATGGATGTAACATTTATACCCTTCATTGCGAATCTGGGTCTGGTGCTGTAGGAGATATAAGAGATTTAGTACGCCATGCAGTATCTCCTTTCATCATTGGCGGAGATATGAATTCAACGCCAAGCGAATTATCAGATAATTTAAGAATAATGACCACAGGTACCAGAAGTAGGCCGGGAAATAGTGCTTATTTTGCCTGTTGTGGTATGCCAACACATATTTCAGGTCGAGAATTAGATTATTTCCTTATCGATAGCAGATTACAGCTAAAAACAAGTGTACGAGGATATCATATGAAGGGTGGGGATCACTATCCTGTGATATTGGAGATTTAGTTAACCAATTATATTTTTCATCAACAAACAGTGTCGCTGCGATATAAAATATTTTTCGGCTATGCCATACTTATGGCGGTCATCGGTAGCATGGCCGCCATTTTGATATATGAACGGCAGCGGATGCGCGAAATTGAGGCAGAGACGGCAAACATAAACCTTGTACGTCGTGGTATCAACACGGCTCATCGCCGTATTACGGGGCTCGCCACATTGGGTGAGGGTGTGGTAAATTGGAACAAAGCGGACTATCTGTACTATCGTAACCACCGACTTCAAGCCGACAGTTTGTTGAACTCGCTTAAACGACACTGCCGTGAATATGTACGCCCGGAACAGATAGACACTCTTCGTGCTCTGCTTGCCGAAAAGGAGACACACCTGCTGCACATAATGGAAATGTTTGAACGGCGAACTGAAGCGGACAGCGTGCTGGTAAACCAGTTGCCGGAAGTGGTGAGGCGTGCAACACATATCCGTACCATAGAACAAAAGAAAAAAGGGATTGCAGGATTCTTCGGGAAAAAAGAAGAAATACAAGTAATGCCATCCCAAAAAGAACTTCATGATTTCAGCGACAGCCTGATAGCAATACATCAAAGACAGGCGAACGAAATGGACATTTATGCCGACAGCCTGCGTATGCGCAACAGGGAATTGAACAGGACATTGAACAAGCTGATAAACGACCTTGACGAACAGGCACAGACTGCCTTCTCACAAAGAGAGTTAAAAATGGCAGAAGCAGAGAAAATGTCGTTCTTTTTAATGGCAGGAGTAATCGGCATGGCCATCATCCTGCTCATCATTTCGCACCTTATCATCATGCGTGACCTTAACCGCAGGGAAAGGGACAAGGCTGAACTGGAAGATACGGCAACACAAAACCGTACACTCTCCGACATGCGCAAGAAAATAATCATCACACTTTCCCATGACATACGAGGACCTCTCAATGCCATCAGTGGCAGTGCTGAACTGGCCATGGATACTCGTGACCGGAAACGCCGCAATGCCTATCTCGGAAACATCCTTGAATCATCCCGTCATATCACCCGGCTTGCCAACAGCCTGCTTGACCTCTCCCGTCTGGACGATGCTAAAGAAACCCTGAACGAAATTCCTTTCCATCTTGAATCCTTTCTGGAAAGTATCGCTGAAGAATACACACGCAAGGCGAACGACAAAGGATTGATGTTTGACAAGGCTTTTATGGGGTGCGGCATCACCGTCCTTGGCGATGCAGACCGCATAAGGCAGATAGTGGTCAACATTCTGGAGAATGCTGTAAAATTCACCCGTACAGGTTATATCAAATTTCTGGCAAGTTATGAAGAAGATACTCTTTCAGTAAAGGTCAAAGATACGGGGATAGGAATGGGCGAGAACACAACACAACGCATTTTTCAGCCCTTTGAACGGGCTGCTCCTGATTTGGATTCAGAAGGCTTCGGACTGGGACTTTCCATTACGAAAGGGCTGGTGAACCTGTTCGGAGGAAGACTCTCTGTTTCGAGCCAGATCGGTAAAGGCAGCGAATTCAAGGTGGAAATTCC
>CAVBFA010000104.1:3492-5154 GCA_963594595.1 Oscillibacter sp.
GAAATTCCGCTTAGGCAGACCAATGAGCCTGCAAGAGACAAGCCAGAAACTTATACGGGAAACCTCAGACTTCCTCGGCGGGTTCTTGTAGTCGATGACGATCCGATACAATTGCGCAACACAGTTGAAATGATGGAACGGAACGGTATCTCATGCCGAGCCTGTACCAATGCACAGGAAGTGGTCAAGGCATTGAGAACCGGAGAATACGACCTATTGCTGACCGATATACAGATGCGTGGTACGGGAGGTTTTGACCTGTTGCATCTGCTACGCCTTTCCAACATAGGAAATTCACGGACAATTCCCATAGCTGCAATGACCGCCCGTAACGACGGCGATGCAGACCGCTATATTCAAGCCGGATTTGCCGGCTGTATCCACAAACCGTTCTATACAAGGGACCTGCTCGAATTTCTCTCGTCACTCATTGGACAGGACAGAACAATGGATAATCATTCTCCAGATTTCGAGGCTCTGTATGTCACTACAGGAGACGAACGCTGGACTTTGGAGACTCTTATAGAGGAATCCAATAGGAACAGTTCTGACTTGCTGGATTCTTTGAGTCAGGAAAAGCTCGACCGGAAGCGGATATGGGAAACTCTGCACAGGATGTACCCGATGTGGGAGCAATTGGGAATAGCCCATGAGCTGGAATCGTACAGCTATGAAGAGTATGTGGAAGATACGGATGAGTCAGCATTCCGCAATGATGTGGAAAGAATTGTCAGAAGAATAGACCGGCTGATATCTGAGACAAAAAGCCGATTATCGTAAATGGACGGACATAATTAAATGAAAACATGAATGAAATACAGAATACT
Organism: Oscillibacter sp.; assembly: GCA_963594595.1. Classification (GTDB taxonomy): domain Bacteria; phylum Bacteroidota; class Bacteroidia; order Bacteroidales; family Bacteroidaceae; genus Prevotella. The sequence continues at coordinate 4,320 of CAVBFA010000104.1, forward strand.
GATAGTTGAAGACAACATCATGCTTGCCGGGCAACAGAAAAAAAGGTTGGAAAAATCCGGTTATGAAGCAGAGATAACAATAGATGAACCTGGGGCACGAAAACTGCTCAAGAAAGAAAGTTTCGACCTTGTGCTGTCCGACGTACGCCTGCCGGAAGGGGACGGTATATCTTTGCTCGAATGGATGCGGAAGGAACGGATGGATATCCCTTTCATTATCATGACCGGATATGCCTCAGTACCGGATGCTGTACAAGCCATAAAACTGGGAGCCAAAGACTATCTGGCAAAACCGGTACAGATGGACGAATTGCAAAGACAACTGAAAGATATTTTCCGTCCCAAATCTGTGATATGCGACAAAAACAAGGATTTGCTCCCCAGAAACAGCCTTCAGATGCAGGAGGTCGAACATCTGGTCAGTACAGTCGCCCCATTTGACATTTCTGTGCTTATACTTGGTCCTAACGGTGCCGGAAAAGAATCGGTTGCACAGCGTATCCACTATATAGGAGAGCGGAAGGATATGCCGTTTGTCGCCGTGAATTGTGGAGTCATACCCAAGGAGCTTGCACCCTCCCTCTTTTTCGGGCACATAAAGGGAACATTTACCGGTGCCGACGCCAACAAGGACGGATATTTTGAAGTGGCAAAAGGCGGAACACTCTTTCTGGATGAAATAGGGATCTTGTCCCTGGACGTCCAAGCCATGCTGCTGCGGGTTTTGCAAGAAGGCACATACATCCCAATAGGTGGTAACAAAGAAAAGCGGGCTAATGTAAGAATTGTAGCCGCCACCAATGAAGATCTCCAACTTGCAATACAAGAAAAACGG
>CAVBFA010000104.1:5164-10816 GCA_963594595.1 Oscillibacter sp.
GCATGAATGCCCCGATGACATTCTGTCTTTGTCTCATCATTTCAGAAAAAAGTTTTCCGGAGAACTGAAAAGACCGACAGAAGGCTTCAGTTCTGAAGCGGAACAATTGCTTCTCTCTTACCGCTGGCCTGGGAACGTACGGGAACTGCATAACAGGATAAGGAGGGCGGTACTTATGGCTAAACAGCCGCTCATTGAAACCGCCGACCTGAATATCAAACTGGAAGCGGCGACCGAGGAAATCAATCTTTTTCCTGAAAACGATGCGGAAGAGAAACACTCGATAATACAGGCATTGAAAACCAGCCATGGGAGTCGCAAACAAGCAGCAGGCATACTGCATATTGATCCGTCCACACTATATCGGAAAATGAAAAAATATGGATTGAATGACAAATAACCGTCATTCCATATTTCTGTTTGGAATAAAATGCCTACATTTGCATATGATTGGAAATCCTTGTAATATAGGAATGACAGTCACAACATAAGGAGAAAATATCGGCATTGCTTTAAGCCTTGCCGAACATTACAACATAAGTCGCAAGACGTCTCAGGTAGAAATCTGGTAAATTGATATTGTAGAGGCTTTTGCGTGTAGCTTATGCTATGTCCTATAGCGTGAGCTCATGCATGATTCTACAATGGGCTTACCAGAGCCTCTACCTGATAGTGCGTGAGTTTCACGCTTTTCATTTAGAGGAAAAAAGGTATGGCCAAGTTACAGGTTCTGATAGCAATGACATTAGACGGTTCCATTCCGGCGGAAGACGACCCCTTATTACAATGGATGAGAGACGACAAGGACGGATTCTCATACGGGCGCGACAAATGTACCCGCCGGCTCTATCCGGGTTATCCGCTTGTGGATTTCATGTGCGAGAAAGACATGTCAGACCCATCCATCCTTTATCAAGCCGAGATACATGACGAAGAAAGCATAGAACTTTTGCGTGGTCTCCCAGTTTATCATCTCATAGATGAAATGATCATTTTCCTGTTTCCTTCCACTCGTCCGAACCATAAATCCGTCTCAAAACATCTGCCACGTGGAGAGTGGAAAACCGTAAAATCCAAAACATTCAAAAACGGAATTTGTCGCCTGGTTTATTGCAAGACATTGCAATAAGGCATTGCAACATATTGCATTTGCAATACTTCCATCAGTCTCATTTTTATGGGGCTGATTTTTTATTTTCCTATTACTCAATGACTTGTCATGCTTTTATGTGGCGATATGTTCCGTTGGTCTATGTTTTGGCCTATATCATAATGAAACCTGTTGCGCAACACGGTGTAAAAAATGGAATTATTACACTAAAAACAGAATTCATTATGATACAGATAAACAGGGAGACATTCCAGATGATACTCCATCAGATAATGGAACGGTTTGACAGGATAGATGACAGGCTGAACCGCATGAACAGGCAGACGGCCGCTCTTGAGGGTGACAAGCTGCTTGACAACCAGGATATGTGCGAGCTCCTTGGTGTTACCAAGCGTACACTTGCACGCTACCGCCAGAAGAAACTCGTCACCTACTACATGATTGACGGACGTACCTATTACAAGGCTTCGGAAGTCCAGGACTTCCTGAGCAGGAAAGGAAAGGTACTTCCGGCAAAAATTAAAAAGGAACTCGGTATTCAATTCTAACAAAACGGCAGTATGGAAATTATATGTATAGACAAACGGACATTTGACGAACTGGTTGTCCGATTCAGCATGATAGAGAAAAAAGTCACTGGTATATGCAATCCGGCCAAAGATGCAGGACTGAAAAAATGGATGGACAATCAGGAGGTATGCGGGATTCTCCGCATATCAAAGAGAACGCTTCAGGTATATCGTGAGAAAGGGCTGTTGCCTTTCACCCGGGTCAAGAACAAGTTCTTCTACAAGCCGGAAGATGTGCAAAACATGTTGGAATCAAGTTATCACCCACAAAAAAGAAAGCCATGAGTTACGATCTTATAGACAGAAAGGACCAGCGGATTGATACTATTTTCAAAGGGCTGGAAAACATGGAGCGTATGATAGACGCAATAAGGACGGCTCCGAGACCCGCATTCCACAGTGATTATTTCCTCACGGACGAGGAACTTTCAAAGCTGTTGAAAGTAAGCCGGCGTACCTTGCAGGAATACCGGACCCTCGGTGTGATACCTTACTACCTTGTGCAGGGAAAAGCCCTTTACAAAGAGTCAGACATACAGAAAGTTCTTGACGACGCATATAAAAGATGCAGGGAAGAACAGCGATGGGTATGAAACAATGCAAAAGAAACGGCCTCGTTACAAGGTCGTTTCTTTATTTTCTGATAGCTGGCTTTGGGATTTTCGTCTCTGTTTCCTTACTATAATATCCTCCTCATATAAGCCGGATGTTTGGCTTAGACCAGCTGCCTTCAGACGTTTCATGTCTTCATCTACTTTCTTGTCGGTGACTTTAGCATAAAGCTGCGTAGTTTCAATTCGCATATGGCCCATCATTTTACCGACCGTTTCAATTGGAATGCCCATTGAAAGAGTTATATGAGTTCCGAAATTGTGTCGCGCCTTATGGAATGTGAGTTCAAAACCGTATACCTCACCTAACTTACGGGTAAGCATAATGAAATACTCACGCTTGTATAAATTGAAAACCTTGTCATCATGACGCTGTTCCCGATACTTTTCAATTATCTTCAACGGAATATCCAACAGCCGTACAGAAGACAATGTCCCTGTTTTCTGACGTTGGATATGAATCCACCACGAACCATCCTCAGATTGTATAATATCATTAACAGTCAGTCTTTTCAAATCTGCATAGGCAAGTCCGGTAAAGGTGGAGAAAATGAACATGTCTCGGACAAACTGAAGCTGTGGCTTCTCGACCGGGGTTGTAAGCAGTGTCTTCAGATCTTCCAATTTCAGATGACGACTTTTCCGTTTGGGTAATTCCGGATGAAGACGACAGTAAGGATCGCGGCGTATTGTTCCCTGACTGACAGCCCTCATAGTCATCTTCTTCAGTCTATAAAGGTGTTCATGTACTGTCTTCGGACTTAAGTTCCTGTTCGTCCTGAGAAACAGTTCAAAGTCATCATAAAAAACACGATCAAGATTCCGTAAAAGAACATCCTCTATACCACGTTTTTCCTGCACAAAAGCAGAAAGGTGCTTATATGAGCGCAAGTAGGAATCATAACTTTCCTTTATCCGATCCACCCCGATACGCTTCTTGAACTCCTCGTTATGCTCTCTGAAAAGAGCCAGCAGAGTTAGCGGTTTCTGACCGACTCCCATCACAGCATTCTTTACCTGCTCTGCCGTAATAAATCCCAGACTGTTCTTAATCCGCCTATAATGCTCCTTGATTTCTTTTGTCAGATCATCAATGGCCCGGTTGACGGTAATAGCATTCTCACTGCGGCCGTCAGCCCGTCCCTTTTCCGGATTCCAAACGGCAGGATTGACAGACACTTTCGTTCCTATCTGTTCCCATTTGGCATCTATGCTTATCTTGCACAGCAGCTGACATGTTCCGTCTTTACGGATTTTGGTACGGTTTATATAAAACAATATCGCAAATGTACTGCGACGTTTGATTTCCATATTATCAGTATTTCTTTTCATAATCCTATTTTTTGCCATTATCAAATAACTACAGAAAACCTCTCAGCAATTTTTTTATCCAATGCTTTTGTATCTGTATCTATCTTATTGTCTGTAACCTTTGCATAAAGCTGTGTAGTACCAATTCTGCTGTGTCCCAACATCTTGCTGACCGTTTCAAGTGGTACACCATGGGAAAGGGTGATTTCGGTCGCATAGGTATGACGGGCCACGTGGAAGACCAGCTTGCGTTCTATGCCACAGAGTACGGCTATCTGTTTCAAATAATGGTTCAACGAACTGTTGGAATACATAGGAAGAAGCTTTCCCTCAGGAGCCACATCCCGGTACTTTTCAATGATATGAAGCGGCAATTCCATAAGCGGTATTTCAAAATCTACACCGGTTTTCTTGCGTGAACTCCTAATCCACCAAATGCCATCTTCAGCAAGGGAAAGATTCTCATTTGTCAGCATACACATATCGCTATAAGGAATACCAGTATAGCAGGAAAACAAAAACAAATCCCGTACATGATAAAGGGTGCGACTATGCAAAGGGGTGGTCATGATTCTGTTCAATTCCTCTGTTGTAAGATATTTTTGTTCCGATTGCGGATGCGTCGGTTCATAACCCACAAAAGGAAACGCTGTAATGATACCGTCCGCAATCGCTTCTCCGACAATTGTTTTCAGCCTTACAGTAAGATTTACAATCGTTCCTGGAGCCAAATGACATTCCGTACGCAAATGCAAATCGAATTTTTCAATGAAAGAACGGTCTAATGCTGCAAAAGGAATGTCTGACAACTTGTATTGTGACTGTAAGAAACGAACCAGATGATCATAGGAATTTCGATAACCGTTCAAGCTGCTTTCCGTCCGGTTAATCCCAACACGTTTCTCGAAATTTCTCATGAAAAGCCTGAAATAGCTTAACAAGGTTTCCTGTTCCGGAGCCATTCCCAAAAGCTGGTGTTTTACTTCTTCTGCAGTAACAACTTCACGGTTTGCGGATTGTTCCGCATAGATACTGAAAGCAGCTGCACGTATTTCATCCAGCCTGTTATTTATGTCTCGGGCCGCAGCGCTTTTCCCACAGGCACGTCCAGATAACCACAAAGACTGTGGCACACGAAGCTTAACACTGAATGCTGTTTCAGAGTACTTGCCGACAATAAGCCGTGCCATTACGGGACAATTTCCCTTGGCATCCGCCTCGCTCTTTTTAAGGTAGAACGAAACCTTTACATCTGTTTGATTCATAATCTGTTCCATTGTTTGCAAAATTAACGGAGACAGAGTTAATCATCGGCATGTAAAATATCGTCAAACATAGACAAAGCTATCACCATTGACTTCCGGAACCTATATTTTTCATATCTCAAAAAAAATAAGTACCTTCGCTAAGCCAAAATGATAAAACTGCGTTCTTTATGGTCGGAGCAAAAAGGATTTTCAAACAACTCCATACAACTGGAATGGGCAACGGATAGGTAGCAATTTTTCCGCTTAACTATTCAAAAAACAGCTTCAAAGCACACGTTTACAAATGCGGAATAATGCTGCGTATCTCCCTGAAAACCCAATAGTTTACATTATTTTTCCTGAATCCATCCATAATCGGGCGAGTTTTCCTATCTTTGAGAAAAAATTTAGCTAATGAACGTAAAACTGGGAAAATACAACCAGCTGGAGGTTGTAAAAGAAGTAGATTTTGGTGTTTATTTAGATGGAGGCGATGACGGAGAGATTTTATTGCCTACGCGTTATGTACCCGAAGGCTGTAAGCCTGGCGACGTGCTGAATGTCTTTCTTTATCTTGACAATGAGGAAAGGCTGATAGCTACCACTTTGCAGCCGTTGGTGCAGGTGGACGAGTTTGCCTGTTTGGAAGTGGCATGGATTAATGAGTTTGGTGCGTTTTTGAATTGGGGATTGATGAAAGACCTTTTTGTACCTTTCCGTGAACAAAAGATGAAAATGCAGAAAGGGAGAAAGTATATAATACACGCACATATAGACGAAGATAGTTACCGCATTATGGCATC
>CAVBFA010000104.1:10826-11703 GCA_963594595.1 Oscillibacter sp.
GACAGGAAGTGGATATCCTGATATGGCAGAAAACAGATTTGGGATTTAAGGCTATTGTGGAAAATAAGTTCAGTGGTTTGCTTTACGATAATGAGATTTTCCAACCTTTAGAAACCGGTATGAGGCTGAAGGCTTATGTAAAGCAGGTGCGTGAGGATGGTAAGATCGATTTGGTTCTGCAAAAGTTGGGCGCAAAGAAGGTGGATGATTTTTCGGAAGTGTTATTACAATATATTAAAGATCATGAAGGCTTCACTCCATTGAATGATAAAAGTGCTGCTGAGGATATCTATGATGCTTTTGGTGTCAGTAAGAAAACTTTCAAGAAAGCGGTGGGGGATTTATATAAAAAACGCCTGGTTGTTTTGGAAGCTGAGGGGATACGCCTCACTTAGTGGAGCTTTTCCCTACCGGATATAGGAAAAGCCCTATGAACTTATGGGGAAAATCAATTGTGGGGGAAAGCGATTTCCCCTATTTTTGTGCCATAGAACTAACAAACTAAAAACGGAACAGCTATGAAAAGATGGACTACATTACTGATAGTGATTTGTATGCTAGGTATAACTATTCCCGCAATGGGGGCCATGAGTATCAGCAAAATGAGACAGAACACTCGTTTCCTTACCGACCGTATGGCATATGAACTGAAACTCACTCCGCGGCAATACAATGATGTATATGAGGTGAATTATGATTTTATCAATAATGTCCGTTATCTGATGGATGATGTGGTAAGAGGCTATGATTATGCGTTGGAACGTTACTATGATTTTCTGGATGTGCGTAATGATGATCTTCGTTGGATACTTTCCAGTGCGCAATATCGTCGTTTTATGAGGGCTGAGCATTTCTACCGTCCCATTCATGCGCATGA
>CAVBFA010000105.1:0-11657 GCA_963594595.1 Oscillibacter sp.
GGATTCAGCACCTGCTTTCTTACAAACAGATAAGTGTCATGAAAATTGTCCTCATCCAGTGCCCCGTATCTGCCAACGAGATTTCTTAACCTGTCATAAGACACCGTAAACCAGTCATTGAACCTTTTTTCCACATTGTTCGCTTCCATAATCTTCCATTTATTGAGTTATACATGGCCTGCCCGTGGGTAGGCATTCTTATTTCTTGTGCGTTCCCCAGTTTGTTTTCCGATGATTGCTGCAAGGCTTGCCGTGAAAAAATACGCTCTTGCGTCAGCAAGAGGAAGATTTTTTCACAGGCAACCAAGCCTCTTCAGGGGCCGCCTTGCGCGATCATTCGGAAAAACAACTATCTTTGCTGCAAGAAATGAGGATGACTTCATCTTGAAAGTGCCTGGTCTCTGTATATTATTACAGACGGTTATGCGAGGTATAAGATAGGTTTATCTCTATAACCCCATCTTGCTCCTTACTATATTCATGTTGTCCTTCAGGTTCCTGTCCATGACTCTTGCATAATGTTGTGTCATTCTTGTGGATGCATGTCCGAGCATGGCAGACACCTCCTGTAATGGAACGTTGTTGGCCAGCGTGACGGTCGTAGCAAACGTATGTCGGGCTGCATGTGTGGTCAGATTCTTTTTGATGCCGCAGAAGTCCGCAATCTCCTTCAGGTAGCTGTTTGCCTTCTGATTGCAGACAACAGGAAGGCATGTCCCTTGTTTAAGACATATCGGGTGTGATTCGTATTTCTTCAGTATTGCCAATGGAACAGGAAGAAGCGGAACATTTGCTATGGAACTTGACTTTCTTATTCTCTCCAGTTTTACACGTCCTTTTCTTATCCACCAGTCACCGTTATTGTCCTGCTCCAGATGTTCCGGTCTCAATGTGGATACATCAGCGAACGCCAGACCGGTGAAGCACGCAAACAAAAAGATGTCCTTGACAAGTTCCAGTCTCGGAATATCGAAATTCCTGTTCATTATAGCCTGAAGCTCGTTGTTTGTCAGGAATACCGGATCTGTCTCGTCCTGTTCCATCTTATATCCGTAAAACGGGTCTTTCCGCATCCATTCTTTGGCTATTGCCATATTGGTGATTTTCTTCAGGCATTTCATGTAGCGGACTATTGTGTTGCGGCACAGTCCGGCTTCTGTCTTCAGGAAAACATCAAAAGCCTTGATGAAATCAGGGGAAAGTTCATGGAATGTAATATCATTCTTCTCATAAAAGCGCGGCACAAACGTTTCAAGTTTTCTGAGCACATTCTTATAACGGTTGATGGTGACGGGAGAATAGTCTATATCAACAACCTTTTCCATAGAGGAAATTTCTTCTTTGACTGTTCCAAGCAACGTCCGGACAGTCTCATCCTTTCCGAACACACGCTTTAATATCGTCTTTGGAGTTATCAGTGCCGATTCAAAGGTCAGCTCCTTGTGCTTTTCGTATGCGCGTGTAGTAAGGGCGGAACTATAGTTGTTCAATTCAATGGAAGCCCTGTCTTTTCCTTTGCTGCATCCCTTGGCCGGATTCCAGTTCTTTAATGGAACGCTTCTCTGTATTCTTATTTCTTCATATTGCCCGTTGATGGTAATCCTCATTAGGATTGGAGCCTCGCCATTTTTCAGCAGTTTTGTTTTCAGAACGAAAAATAGAATGTTCATTGTTCCTTGTTTCATGATCATTTTCTTTTTGAAGTTGCACATTCGGTTATTTCGTCAATCCTGAATGGAGCGGATGGCTGGATAGAAATGTTAAATTCGGTGGCTTTTATTATTGCCGGCTCTAAAAAACCACCGTTTTTTGTTTCTCTTACTATTATCCGCCTGTAGGTACAATCATTATCATCGGATAAGAAAGCCTGTAGCAGACGTTGTATTTCATCCGTTATTCAGTAGGGTATGCAAATGTAGAATTTCATCCCTGAAAATGATTCACGCAAATCGTTGAGAATAAGTGAAGTATGGTACATATCGGTGGTTTTTTCATGGGACTCAAAAAAAGGGTCAGCGGATTTTCCTGGTTGGTAAGCTTTCTTTTAAGCGTATAGCCTAGCCAGTCTGAACATGAAGAACTTCAGATCAGCCACCCCTCTTAACTGGCTTCGAAAAGCTTTGATTTTAGCATTGAACGACTCCGCTGAAGCATTTGTCAATCGTTCTTCAAAATAATTTATGATGGTCGTACTATGGTTTGAAAAGGTATCAAGTACCTTGTTGAACTCCATATAGTCAAACTTTTCCACTTCATTGTACCATCTTGCGAGATTTAGCCTTGCTTCATCGGGACCTGACTTCTTGTTGAAGATGTCTGTCAGTTTCATGCTAAGGCTGTATCCTTCCAGAAGCTTGGGGAATTTATCAAAGAGAATGGCAGCCCTGGTCTTTTGCTGTTCATTCCATTTGCTCCAGTGTTTCAGTATAATATGCTTGCTTCTGCTTACTATCTGTGGCAGGGTTTCTCCGTTCTCCATTCTTTCAGGCTCCCATTTCCCTATTCTCTCCCTTTCCGCCTTACTCTTTGCTTCTTTCTTCTTTTGACGGTGCTCCCTGATAGCCTGATTTTCCGCATCAAGTACTTTCCACCGATAGCGTATTCTTAACCGGTCAACAGCTTCAGACATGAGCTGCTGTACATGAAAACGGTCATTGATCAGCTTTGCGGCAGGAAACACCTTTCTGACCGTCAGCATCATGGCTGAAGATAAATCTGTAGTGACAGTCTTGACAGACAGCCGTTTCCGGTGCGGAAGCCTGCGCAAGATTCCGCTTACCGCATCTGTGGCCACTCCACGAACCATTGCAACTAAAGCCCCCTTACGGCCTTTGGCTGCTTTATTGGTCAGAATCGTATAAACATCTCCATTGCTCAGGCAAGTTTCATCCAAAGAAAGGTTTTCTCCAATGTTTTCAGGATAAAGGAGGTAGTCATGCGCATGTTCGAGTTGGTCCCAGTTCCGGTAATCACTGATTTTCTCCTTGTATTGTTTACGAAGAGTCTGTCCTTTTACGCCATAACGTTCCGCAAGCACACAGATGCTCACAGGAGTAGATTCAATCTCCTTCTTTTAAAAAAGAAACGAACTCAGAATTGAGCCGTGTACCGTCAAATTCGGATAAATCCCAGTCATAGCTGAAGATTTCATTGGAAGACTTGTCAAGCCATTTACGTTTACGGACATGGAGATAAGTGGCGCGACCACGAATAGGGTAGTCTTGGATTGTACGGTACTCACCAAAACCATAGGATATGATATCCGGGTTGGTCTTATCTTCTTTTAGCTGAACTTTTTTTTCATCAAGATAAATATCAAAACGGTCAGCACTCTTGTCGAAATTGACAATATCAAAGTTGTCTATAAGCACATCCGGAAGGATGGCACGAAGGAGTCGTTCGGGGTTCATAAAACAAAGGTAAGCAAAGATAGCTAATTTTAAAACTTACCAACCAGAAATTTCCGCTGAGCCGAAAAGGGTCAGCGGATTTTCCTGGTTGGTAAGCTTTCTTTTAAGCGTATAGCCTAGCCAGTCTGAACATGAAGAACTTCAGATCAGCCACCCCTCTTAACTGGCTTCGAAAAGCTTTGATTTTAGCATTGAACGACTCCGCTGAAGCATTTGTCAATCGTTCTTCAAAATAATTTATGATGGTCGTACTATGGTTTGAAAAGGTATCAAGTACCTTGTTGAACTCCATATAGTCAAACTTTTCCACTTCATTGTACCATCTTGCGAGATTTAGCCTTGCTTCATCGGGACCTGACTTCTTGTTGAAGATGTCTGTCAGTTTCATGCTAAGGCTGTATCCTTCCAGAAGCTTGGGGAATTTATCAAAGAGAATGGCAGCCCTGGTCTTTTGCTGTTCATTCCATTTGCTCCAGTGTTTCAGTATAATATGCTTGCTTCTGCTTACTATCTGTGGCAGGGTTTCTCCGTTCTCCATTCTTTCAGGCTCCCATTTCCCTATTCTCTCCCTTTCCGCCTTACTCTTTGCTTCTTTCTTCTTTTGACGGTGCTCCCTGATAGCCTGATTTTCCGCATCAAGTACTTTCCACCGATAGCGTATTCTTAACCGGTCAACAGCTTCAGACATGAGCTGCTGTACATGAAAACGGTCATTGATCAGCTTTGCGGCAGGAAACACCTTTCTGACCGTCAGCATCATGGCTGAAGATAAATCTGTAGTGACAGTCTTGACAGACAGCCGTTTCCGGTGCGGAAGCCTGCGCAAGATTCCGCTTACCGCATCTGTGGCCACTCCACGAACCATTGCAACTAAAGCCCCCTTACGGCCTTTGGCTGCTTTATTGGTCAGAATCGTATAAACATCTCCATTGCTCAGGCAAGTTTCATCCAAAGAAAGGTTTTCTCCAATGTTTTCAGGATAAAGGAGGTAGTCATGCGCATGTTCGAGTTGGTCCCAGTTCCGGTAATCACTGATTTTCTCCTTGTATTGTTTACGAAGAGTCTGTCCTTTTACGCCATAACGTTCCGCAAGCACACAGATGCTCACAGGAGTAGATTCAATCTCCTTCTTTTAAAAAAGAAACGAACTCAGAATTGAGCCGTGTACCGTCAAATTCGGATAAATCCCAGTCATAGCTGAAGATTTCATTGGAAGACTTGTCAAGCCATTTACGTTTACGGACATGGAGATAAGTGGCGCGACCACGAATAGGGTAGTCTTGGATTGTACGGTACTCACCAAAACCATAGGATATGATATCCGGGTTGGTCTTATCTTCTTTTAGCTGAACTTTTTTTTCATCAAGATAAATATCAAAACGGTCAGCACTCTTGTCGAAATTGACAATATCAAAGTTGTCTATAAGCACATCCGGAAGGATGGCACGAAGGAGTCGTTCGGGGTTCATAAAACAAAGGTAAGCAAAGATAGCTAATTTTAAAACTTACCAACCAGAAATTTCCGCTGAGCCCAAAACCCCTCAGGTTGTTACGTTGACCCGTGATTCTATATGAAAAGAAAAATAAGTCCAATATAAATAAAAGAGAAACAAGATATCCATGAAACAAATTCATAAATACCTTGTTTTGTGTAGCGGGACCCGGGATTGAACCGGGGACCTCATGATTATGAATCATGCGCTCTAACCAGCTGAGCTATCCCGCCATCGTTCTTGATTGCGGGTGCAAAGGTAATGCTTTTTTGCTAATCTCCAAAACTTTTTTCAAAAAAAATCACTTTTATGTGCAAATTATTTATTTTTTCCTTAACTTTGCACTGTCACTACATTATATATATAGTAACTACGCTACTAAAAACGATATGGAGAAAAACAAAATCACAGTCGAACACCTCCTCAACTCAACCTCGAAGAACATAATCTGGCAGCTCATAGGCACCGATTCGGGTCTTCAGAAATGGATTGCCGACAGCGTTACGCTCGACGGCGACCGGCTCACCTGCGCCTGGGGCGACGCCAACCGCCACCATGAAGTGCGCATGGCTACGGTCAGCGTGCTCGAAAAGTTCGGTCGCATACGCTGGTCGTGGGACGACGAGACCGACGGCTCGTATGTAGAGATACGCATGGAGAAAAGCAACCTCACCGGTGGCTATATGCTCTCTGTCACCGACTTCACCGACGACGGCGACAAAGAGTGGCTGATGGACATTTGGACGAGCAACTTCGAGCGTCTGCGCCGCAGATGCGGAGTGTAGATGTAGACAGAGCGGCTCAGTGAAGCCGTAAAAATACTAAAATCATTTAATTTCGGAGAGTATATGAAATATTTATGCTAATTTTGCAGCATAAAAGTCAACATATACCCACCTCTTATATGTATGCTCCGGCGGCACGTTCCGTCCTATATATATAATAAGGTAAAAACTCTCACGATGTTTCGTATAAAGAAATTAGATATTTTCATTGCAAAGCAGTTCGGTCTTTTGTTCATAGGAACGTTCTTCATCTGCCAGTTTGTGCTGATGATGCAGTTCCTATGGAAGTATGTCGACGAGCTTATCGGCAAGGGTCTCTCCATGGATGTGCTTGCCGAATTCTTCTGGCACATGGGTCTTATGCTTGTGCCGCAGGCTATGCCGCTTGCAATATTACTTTCCTCGCTTATTACCTTCGGAAACCTCGGCGAAAGCTCAGAGCTTACAGCCATTAAAGCCGCCGGCATCTCGCTCATGCAGGCTTTCCGCTCGCTCATAGCCATCAGTCTGGCTATCTGCGTGCTCTCCATCTACTTCCAGAACTCTATCGGACCCGAAGCCCACCGCAAGCTCGCCGTGATGCTGATGTCGATGAAGCAGAAAAGTCCAGAACTGGAGATACCCGAAGGCGTGTTCTACGACGGCATACCAAACTCTAACATCTACGTCTCGAAGAAGAACATGGACACCGGCAAACTCTACGGCATCATGATATACCGCATGACCGGCTCTTACGAAGACCAGGCGATAATACTTGCCGACTCGGGTATGCTGCAGTCGACAGCCGAGAAGAAGCATCTGCTGCTCACGCTGTGGAGTGGCGAGTGGTTCGAGAACATGCAGTCGCAGGAGATGGCAGGCAGCGCTTCGGTGCCTTACCGTCGCGAGTCGTTCGTGCAGAAACGGATAGTGCTCGACTTCGACACCGACTTCAACGTGACTGACGGATCATCGCTCTCCAACGACGCACGCGGAAAGAGTTTCACTCAGATTACCCACGATATGGACTCGCTGAAGCATGTGTACGACAGCATTGGCAACTCTTACTACACAGCCGACCAGCGTCTGTTCTACACGCTCGGCACGGTGTCGAATGCCGACTCGCTGCGTGCCCTGCAGCTCGCCAAAGGCGCGTCATACAATGTCGACTCCGTATACGCCCGACTCACGCCGCAGCAGAAACGCTCCGCTGTGAGCTATGCGCTTAACCGCGTGGCGTCGCGCAAGTACGACCTCGAGTTCAAGTCGCTCATCACCGACGACGGCGACCGACTCATCCGCCAGCACAAGATAGAGTGGGTGGCAAAGATTACGCTCGCCTTGTCGTGCATCATCTTCTTCTTCATCGGCGCCCCGCTCGGAGCCATCATTCGCAAGGGCGGCTTGGGTCTGCCGGTGCTCATATCGGTGCTCGTGTTCATTCTCTACTACATACTCGACAACTCGGGCTACCGAATGGCGCGAAGCGGCATGTGGACAATCTGGTTCGGCAAGAGTCTTGCGCCAGCCGTGCTCGTGCCGATGGCGGTGTTCTTCACGTACAAGGCGACGAACGACTCCGTTGTGTTCAACGCCGACATGTACGCCAACGCCTTCCGCCGCTTCTTCGGACTGCGCATCAAGCGCCCGATATACCGCAAGGAAGTGGTGATAAACGACCCGCACTACGCCGAGAACCTCGTGCAGCTGAAGCAGATGAACCGCGAGCTGACCGAATACTCGCTCACTCACCGTCTGAAGCACGCGCCGAGCTGGGTGAAAGTGTTCTTCAAGTACGAGCCCGACAACGTGATGGAGCGCATCGTGCCGCAGCTGGAGCAGATAATAGAAGACCTGAGCAACTCGCGCGACCGCACTATAATCAACCATCTGAGCCAGTACCCCGTGATGTCGGAGCGCGCCCACACACGTCCGTTCGAGCGCAAGTGGCTCAACATCGTGGCAGCCGCCGTCATACCGCTCGGCTTCGTGCTCTACATGCGCATGTGGCGCTACCGCCTGCGTCTGCAGCGCGACCTGAAGGTGGTGCAGGCAGAGAACAAAGTGATAATAAGCCGCATCGAGGATATACTCAGCCGACAGTAGTGCATGGGAAAAAGACACAGGCAACAATCAGAAAATTAAGAATAAATATAAAACTAACCAGAGTTGGGCAAGATGTTTGTGGGTAAGAGCAGACACTCCAGCCACCGCAGCCTGCCGACTCATAAACCCTAAAATACTATGGGAGAATTCAAACTGAGCAGCATCGAAGACGCTCTCGAAGATTTTAAAGCCGGACAGTTCGTAATCGTGGTTGACGACGAAGACCGCGAGAATGAGGGCGACCTCATCATCGCAGCCGAGAAGATAACTCCTGAAAAGGTGAACTTCATGCTGAAGAACGCACGCGGCGTGCTTTGCGTACCTATCACCCTCTCGCGTTGCGAGGAACTCGACCTGCCGCACCAGGTGAGCGACAATACTTCGATGCTCGGCACACCGTTCACCGTCACAGTAGACAAACTCGAAGGATGCACCACCGGCGTGTCTATCCACGACCGTGCAGCTACCATAAAGGCACTCGCCGACCCTGCGTCTACACCGCAGACCTTCGGTCGCCCGGGACATATCAATCCGCTCTACGCCCAGGACAACGGCGTGCTGCGCCGCTGCGGACACACCGAGGCTACAATCGACCTCTGCCGTCTCGCCGGACTCTATCCTGCCGGCGCACTCATGGAGATAATGAACGAGGACGGAACGATGGCACGCATGCCCGACCTGCAGAAGAAGGCAGAGGAGTGGGGCCTGCGCATCATCACCATCAAGGACCTCATCGCTTACCGCCTCAAGAAGGAATCGATAATCGAAGTGGGCGAGGAGGTAGACATGCCTACAGAGTGGGGACACTTCCGCCTCGTGCCGTTCCGCCAGCAGAGCAACGGACTCGAGCACATGGCTCTCGTGAAGGGTGAGTGGCGAGAAGACGAGCCGGTGCTCGTGCGTGTACACTCGTCGTGCGCTACGGGCGACATCCTCGGCTCTAAGCGCTGCGACTGCGGACAGCAGCTGCACAAGGCGATGGAGATGATAGAGAAGGAAGGCAAGGGCGTTGTTGTCTACATGCAGCAGGAAGGCCGCGGCATCGGACTCATGAACAAGATTGAGGCATACAAGCTGCAGGAGGAAGGCTACGACACCGTAGACGCCAACGTGCACCTCGGCTTCAAGCCCGACGAGCGCGACTATGGTTGTGGAGCACAGATGCTGCGCCACCTCGGAGTGCACAAGATGCGCCTGCTTACCAACAACCCCACAAAGCGCGTAGGCTTAGAGTCGTACGGACTCGAGATTGTGGAGAACGTGCCAATCGAAGTGATACCCAACGAGTACAACGAGCGCTATCTCAAGACAAAGCGCGACCGTATGGGTCACACCTTGCATCTGAAATAAAAATTAGTAGCGGAGGTGAAAGCCTCCGCAGCCGCAAGCAATGCTAACGATAAGAGAACAAGAGCTTGGGTGTATGCTATTTGTATATACCCAAACTCATGTTCTATTCCTTTTTTTATAGAGCAAATGATCTGTTTAGTATTAAAAATAAAAAATAGCGATTATGATTAAGGTAATGATAGCGGCGCTTATATCGCTTATGTCTTTTGCTCCGATAATGGCGCAGAACATTAAGGGAAAGATTGAAAATACTAAAGGAGACCCTTTGGCTTTCGTGAATGTCGTGCTTCTGACTCGTGGGGATTCGGCCTTTGTCAAGGGGACTGTGAGTGGCGAGGATGGTAGCTTTGTTATCGATTCTCCTTGCAATGGCGGAATCATTAAGGTCTCATCAATTGGTTATACGACAGTTTTCCGAGATTGTCGTGGAGAAGACATGGGTGTTATCCGATTAAGTGAAGATTCCTGGATGCTCGGCGAAATCGTTGTAAGAAGCCAACTGCCCAAGACGGTGTTGAGCGGTGAAGGAATGACGACGACGGTATCAGGTAGCGTGTTGGAGAAAACTGCCAATATGGAGCAGTTGCTTTCACGCATCCCCAGCGTGTCGGCTAAAGACGGAGATATAGAAGTGTTCGGCAGAGGAACACCAGTAATTTATATCAATGGTCGTAAGATGCAAGACCAAATGGAGTTGCAGCGTTTGCAACCCAGCGACATCAAGAACATTGAGGTTATCAGCAACCCTGGTGCACGTTATGATGCCAGCGTGAAGAGCGTTATACGCATCACCACCAAGAAACCGCAAGGCGAGGGCTTCAGCTTTGACAATAGCACCAGTTTTGTCATCAATGAAGATAAGCGCATGAGTTATTACGAGTCGTTCCGAGGCAACTATCGTAAAGGCGGTTTCGACATCGCCGGCTTTTTGTATGGGGCATACACTCATCAACCAGATAACAAGAGAATACAGCAGTATACCTACACCAGCAATACATGGTTGCAGAATACTAAGATAACGCAAGAATATATAAATCTCAATCCGTATGCACGCTTGAATGCCAGCTATATGTTTGACGATGAGAACTCCATAGGTGCGAGTTTCAGTTACGACCGCTATGCAAGAAAAGAAGGTAGAGGACTACAGCAAGCCATGTCATACTGCAATGATCAACTCGTGGAGACATCTCGTGGAGACTATTTCTCTCCTGGTCATACCTCGAAATATCTTGCCAATGCCTATTATGTAGGCAAGATAGGGGCACTCAAAATAGACTTCAATACCGATTACTATTGGTATGGTGACAAGAATAGGATGACTATAAAAGAGAGCGTCACCGGCGAAGACAACCAGATAAAAAACTCTCAAGCCGACTCTTACCGCAACAACCGCAACTCGCTGGTCGCTTCTAAACTTGTTCTTGGTTTTCCACTGTTCAAGGGCGAACTATCAGTAGGTGGCGAATACTCTTCTCTTAATCGTCGAATGTTATACACCATCGTGCCAGAAGTTACGAGTAATGAGAACGAGAAAGTGAAAGAGTCGATGACTTCGGCTTTCGTAGATTACACCCGCTCCTTCGGGGCGCTTTCTGTGCAGGCTGGTTTGCGCTACGAGTATAACGACTTTGATTATTACACAAACGAGATTCGCATCGACCCTCAGAGCAAGACATACAGCAACTGGTTTCCGTCGCTTGCCCTCTCGCTACCCGTAGGCAAGACCCAGATGCAACTGACATACGCAGCCGACATCTATCGTCCCAGCTACAACGAACTCAGAAGTGGCGTGCAGTACGACAACCAGTACACATACGAATCGGGAAATCCGTTCCTCACACCATCTATAACGCGCAATCTTACTTACGCTTTCTCATGGAAGTGGGTTAATCTGCAACTGATTTGTTCGCATATCTCCGATGAGGTTTGCACGATGACGCAGTCGTATCAGAACAATCCGATAAAGTCGCTTTCCCGTCCGGAAAATATCAACAGCTATAACTCCTTTCAGGCAGGACTGACGCTGAATCCAACCTACGGCATTTGGCATCCCACATTAGAGGCGATGCTCTACAAGCAATGGCTCAAGATGGACACGCACGTGGGCAATAAGCTCAATAATCCAGTGGCTGTCTTCTCTTTTACCAACACGTTCGACTTCAAGTGGTTGACGGCTTCGCTCGTAATGACCGCACAGACCGAAGGAAACATGGGAAACAAAAATATACGTAAGGGATATTTCAACACCGATCTCTCTCTTTACAAGGCATTATTTAAAAATCGCCTGACGTTAACCCTTGACGTATCCGACCTATTCGCCACCGGCAATCAGTACCGCACGTTCTATTCTGGCGCTGCACGAACATTGTTTTACGATGCTTACTCCGTCAGTAGCATCACGCTGGGCATCCGCTATCGCTTTAATGCCACAAATAGCAAGTATAAGGGAACTGGCGCAGGACAAAGTCAGAACAGCCGAATGTAACGTTCTTTTGAATTATCACTTCCAGAACTTTTAAGGGAGTCGTCTGAAC
>CAVBFA010000106.1:0-11629 GCA_963594595.1 Oscillibacter sp.
TGGCTGGTTGATAAGCTTGTTTACCAAGAAAAAGTAAGCCGCATATACTTTTTTCATGATGTTCTGCCACCATTTGACACATCTATATAGTTATTTTGCAGCCGAAATCAAATGTATAACTATATAAGGTAAAGTAAAAAATGGAAAAAAACATCAAGAAAAGAGTAGCTAGGGGCTTCGAACGCAGTGTTGGAAATTGTGGCGGATAGTTTTGGGTTCTTCTTCTCAAAATGTTAATGGAACCAGAAGGAGGAGGCTGATAAAAGCGAATGCTTTGGTGAAACGAGGTATTGTGTGGAATGCTACTATCGAATATTTTCTTAGGAATGTGTGGACTGTGGAAGCTGTTGTAGAAATCATTCAAGATTATTTCAACAAGTTGTTTATTTCAAGATTTAATATTGTAAAGATATAATATGGCAAAAAGTTTTGACGAGATTCTGACTTCAATGTTGGAACAATTAGAAAACAATCCTGATCAGGATATTGATGTGCTGGTTAAGGGTGAGTGTGAGAATATGGGAGTTTCGGAGGAAAGCATGGCATTGCTCTCTGAGACTAACGAGTATATTGATGGCTATGCAGAGAAAATGGCTACACTGCAAAAGACTAAGGAGGAAGGTAAGTCTCGCAAGCAATGGATGCTTGAAGAGATGGACAGAATATTGGAGGGACGCGACGAGCAAGAAAAGGCTGAGATCGTCTCTGCCATTTCTGATGCTGGTGAGAATGTGAATAATGAAACCTTAAACGAAGAGGAGGACTAAGATTATGAAGTTTATTGCATATAACGAAGATGAAGGTCGTAATGAGTTTGTTTCTCATGTTGAAGGTGAAAGTCGCAAGTACTCAGCTCTCCAGTCATTGTTGTCTGGTCGCAAATTAGAACAAGAAGAAGTAGAAAGCCTGAAAGAGTTCAACGTTGTTCAACAATTCTTGGATTCCCCCGTAGGTGATGCTTCTGAAGCAAAGTTGAAGAAGGTGTTTGCAGCTGCAATTATAATAGCTAATGAGCAAGGCACATTACCTTTTTCTATTGAAGACAAGAGTCCGATTGCTGTAGCGAGTGCCGTAGACGAAGGTCTGAACCGTGTCAAACTTTCGTATAAGCTTGCCAATGAGGATTTGGATGCTATTGAAGTAGCAGACAAATTGATTGATGCTACGGTGGCTCGTGTTGTAACAGTTGCTGATAAAGTTATAGAGTGTGGAGTACCGGTAGTATTGAACCGCGTTTGTGATGTAATAGCAAAGGTCTATCCTCCTGCTACTGTATTCGTTCCTGTTATAAAAAGTGCAGAGAAGTTTATCGTAACTGCTGCAAAAGCGGCAGTACGAAAAGGATTGAACTATGTGGCTGAAGGCGCAAAAACGGTAGTACGTTCTGTTGCTAAAGGTTTAGATAAAGCACGTAAGAAACTGGCTTCTTGGTTAGGATTATAATATTATGCATATAATAGCAAAAGCAAAACCTATACGAATAAGAATAAAGTCAGGCGGGGAGGAACACTTCTCGCTTGATTCTTTGCGTCAAAACCTCAACGTACAAGATTTGTGGCCATTGATACAGGATAATCGCCTATCGAGATGGTTGAGACAGTTGGGAGAAACTGAATTAGCACATTCTGTAGAGTCTTTAATAAATGAAGAACTTGATGAACATGCATATTTTTATGTGCTTAAACTATTCTTGAAAGAACGATTCGATAATTCTCAAATTCATGATATCTACTCTCTGTTTGGGTATTGGCATGATTGCGAAAAGAGAAATTCCAAGAATTATTATTCTTTACGTAAGTACTTGCTTAGCCAATATGAAGGTGCCAAGTTTATATTTAAGCAGTATGCAGATGAGTTTTCTGATGGTGAATGGTGGAATGTATTCAGTAAATTCGAAAATGAAGAAGACCCTGAATTCTTGTTTGAACGAGGAAAACTTGCATTCGAGGGATTTACAAAAAGTGATGGAAGTAACTTCAAAGACATCATACTTGGCATAAAACTGATAGAAGAGGCTGCCGAACTTCAAAATCAGAAGGCTGTTGATTTTGTTAATTCTAACACCTTTGGTGCTGCTCGGAAGAGAGCGATGTTGACTCCTGAAGTAAAAAAGAAAATAGACAATTTGATTTGCAGATGGAAGAATGACAAGATAGGCTTTATAACAAAAAAAACAGCTTATGATGAGGATTTTGTTCGAGATGTCAAGAAATTACTACAGGAATTTACCTCATTATGGAGTACTTCTGTAATGCATAATTGGAAAGCTACTAGAGCAGAAGCAGAAGCTAAATATGATAATCTTGATGAATCGGATGTGTTTTTCAAGGAACGTAAGTTTGTCCTGGATTTGGTACGTTACTCTTATAATAAAGAAATACCAGATTTGTTTGTGAAGTTAGCTGAAGATTATCATTACCCATTAGCACAATATATGATTGGTATTAAATTGATGAATAGTATGATAGGCTTTACAACAATACCGATAGTGGTCAATCCTTTCAATCCTTTCCGTTCTTTCCATCACCCGTCAAATCTCATTGATGGATTCTGTTTCATTAAAGCTAAGTTTCCTGAGCAATTGAGTTTTATCGTTGACCATTTGTTTGATTACTAAACAAAGAGCGATGAACAAGAAGATTATATCTGATTTTCAAAAGATGATAGATGTCAATACACCTATTATCTATATCAACGACTATGATTTTGTCCGCATTGATGAAATCATAAAGGAGATTGTTGACTATAGCAAGGTGTTTGAATGGAATCCTGCAACTGGTACAACCAACTTTAAGACAAAGGAAAGTCAAGGATTGGGAGATAATGACACGCTGGAGTTTTTCTTGAAGGAGAAGTATACTGCAGACCCTAATCTGAAAGAAAAGTTCTTGGTATTGAAGG
Organism: Oscillibacter sp.; assembly: GCA_963594595.1. Classification (GTDB taxonomy): domain Bacteria; phylum Bacteroidota; class Bacteroidia; order Bacteroidales; family Bacteroidaceae; genus Prevotella. The sequence continues at coordinate 2,902 of CAVBFA010000106.1, forward strand.
ATATTCAAGATTTTATAGAAGAGCCGTCTATCAAGACTTTGCTTCAGCTGATAGCCCAACGAAAGTTGTATGATAGGGAATATAATACAACCGTCATTATCGTCTCCTCTGTTCTTAAAGTGCCACAAGAATTGGAGAAGTATGTGTCTTATTTGGATATTCCATTCCCCGAAGAAGAGGAAATCAATCAGCTTATAGACGAGCATATAGAGGTGAACTGCTACGACAATTTCAAGAATGAGGACAGGAAAAAGCTGATGCCGTCTTTGAAAGGTATGACAAGCTTTGAGATAGACCGAATGCTTGATATGGCGATGAGCAGCAATGGCTCGTTGAGTGCAGAGGATACAGAGATGATTCTCCAGCAGAAGAAATCTATGGTAAAGAAGTCAGGCTTGTTAGAATTGATTGACACACCTGCGTCCTTGAAGGATATCGGTGGTTTGGATGCTTTGAAGCATTATCTGCTGAATAAGTCGCGAGTTATTGCTGACCTGCCTAAAGCTATGGAATTTGGTGTGTCGATACCAAAAGGTGTGTTTATCGTAGGTATGCCAGGTTGTGGAAAATCTCTTTGTGCGAAGGCATCTGCTGCATTGTTTAACACTCCTTTGCTGAAACTCGACATGGGCAGTATGATGGGAAAGTATGTAGGTGAGAGTGAAGGCAACTTGCGTAAGGCTATCAAGATTGCTGAAGCTGCTGCTCCTTGCGTTCTCTGGATTGACGAGATAGAGAAAGCCTTTTCGGGTGTCGGTGGCAACAACGATATCATGACCCGTATGTTCGGGTATTTCCTCTCATGGATGCAGGAGAAGAAGAGTAGCGTTTATGTTATTGCTACAGCCAACAATGCAGACAATCTGCCTCCTGAGCTGAAGCGTAAAGGACGTTTTGACGAGATATTCTGTGTTAACTTGCCGAACAAAGAAGAACGAAAGAAAATCTTTGAGATTCATATTGGTAAAAAGAAGAAAAACCTTGATGAAGCAGCATTGAATTCTGTCTGTCAGATAACCGAAGGTTTTAATGGCGCAGACATAGAGTCGGTGGTGAACGAAGCTGTGGAGAAGTGCTTTATAGATAGTTTGGATAATAAAGGCACAGCCTTTGATGAGAGAGTCTTGAAGGACATCGCAAATAAGACTATAAGCATTTCAAAATCATGCAAGCAACAGATTGAGAATATGAAGAAAGCATTCAAGGAGAATAACTTTAAGGATGCTACAACTGGAGAAATAACAAAATAAAATACAGAAATTATATATATATAACATTAATAACACATAAATCGTATTGTACGATGGATAGAGGAATATATAAATAGTGACTGTGAATTAATTCTGCAGACACTAATTAATCAACTTGTGGCAGATAGCTGATATAGCCTTAATTATATATAAAAAGTCCACGTAACCCATATTATAATGAAGTAAATTGCCTATATTTGCATATTATAATTAATATTAAGGCAATGGCAAAAAATACAATGGCGAATAAACTTCCAAGGAAGTTAATTCAAAAGATGGAAATCGTTGGAGAGCAAATCAAGCTTGCCAGATTACGCCGCAATCTAAGCATGGCGCAAGTTGCAGAAAGAGCAACATGCTCAGAAGTTACACTTTGCAAGGTCGAGAAGGGCTTGCCCACGGTTTCAATCGGAATCTACCTGCGTGTACTATATGCTCTTCAGTTAGATGATGACATATTGCTGTTGGCAAAGGATGACAAGCTCGGAAGAGCATTGCAAGATATGGGACTGAAGAATCGACAAAGAGCAACTAAAAAAGAATAGAAATGGAACGGCTATTGGTTTTTGCAGATTTCAACTGGCTCGAAAAGTCTGAACTGGTAGGAGAATTGTGTTATGAGAAATTGCGCGGTTCAGACAGCTATGCCTTTAAGTTTGATGAGAATTGGCTTAATGGCTATTCAAATTCCAAATAGAGAGATGGATATACTTAAAGACAGATTTAAACTTAATACTTAAAGGCCTTTAACAAAAAAACGGCGATTATTTACCCAAATCTAACTCTACAACAACGATTTGGGTAAAAAATCCATGTTTTTTGCGCTTATTCCGCCCTCTTCCAGTCTAAGAGTCCCTTTCCTTCTCCATCAAGTTCAATGCCCAATCCTATGACTTTGCGCTTGTCTGCCTTGAAGGGTTCCATATATTGACGGTTGAGGATTTGCTCGGTGGCTGCTTCCTTTCCGCCGTTGTTATGTAATTTCAGTTCGATGACATAAATGTAGCGTGAGGTCTTCACCGTCATGTCGATTCTGCCGGTAGACATCATGTGCTCTACCTCTACATTCAAGCCGATGGCATTGAGTATGGTGCTGATGATGAGGCGGTAGCGTTCCTCCATATCCATAGATGCGAGTTTCTTGTTGCTGTATGGAACGTCGGCGATGAGGGCCTTCAACGATTTCATGGCTTCGTCTATCTGACCGGTGCCCAACTGAGCATACAGATTGGCCTGTATGGATTGGATATTACTTTTTGCCCGCAAGGTCAGGGCAGGGAGAACCATTTCGTAGAGGGCTTGTCTCACCTCTTCATTCGGGAAGCCTAAGATATAGCCAAACTCATCAGAGTCCTTAATGGTCAAGTAGCCCGACTGATAGAGGAACAGTTCAGCACCGCCTCCAGTTACGTCTGACATTTCTATGGTGTTCCGCATGATGCGGATGTTCTCATAGCTGCCGAGGCGAAGTTCTATGTTGTCAACAAACTTTGGGAGAAGTGATGTTGCTCCAGAGAAAGCCCAGAAGTTAATTATTTCTTTTGATTTCAACGCATTGACGAGGCTGTATGGATTGTAAACATCCACCATATTGCGACGGCTGAAGTGATACCCGTCGTAATATGCTTTCAATCTGTCGTGGGTTTCCTGTACAGACCAACCGTTTGCTTCGCTCATCTGTTTGAGCTCAGGCATAAAGTTCTCTTTTATTTCCTCCTCGGTAATGCCGCAGATTGCTGCGTATTCGGGCATGAAACTGATGTTGGTCAGATTGTTGAGGACAGAGAAGAGAGAGATTTGTGTGAACTTGGTGATGCCGGTGATGAAAACGAATTGTTCGTACTCGTCGTCCGCCTTTAGTATAGCAAAAACTTCACGGTATACTCCAGTACATTTTTCATGCTCTGGTGTTCTCCATGAATGTTGCAAGGGAGAGTCGTATTCGTCTATGAGAACCGCTACTCTCAGCCCGGTTTGCTTATATGCCGTGGCTATAATGGCGTGGAAACGGTCGGCAAGCATGGCAGTAGGATCTGGAGTAATGTTGTATTTCTCCTCATAATCCTTGAAGCGCAGATTCAGGTAAGAGCGCAGAGTGCCTTCGTTGGCACCTCCACGGCTCATGTCGAGACGTATGACAGGATACTGCTTCCAGTCTTTCTCCAGTTGCATTATCTTCAGTCCTTCGAACAGGTCTTTTCTTCCTTCAAGATACGACTCCAGCGTATCGACAAGTACGGACTTGCCGAACCGACGAGGGCGGCTCAAGTAATTATACTTTTCTCCCAAGTTTACCATGTTCCAAACGATGTCGCTCTTGTCCACGTAGAGATAGTTTTCCTCCCTGATAACTTTGAACGACTGAATGCCTACCGGCAATCTTCTGAATCTGTTGTCTGTCATATCTGCGTCTCCTATTTTGCCTTATTTCTGCGAAGATACATTATTTGTTCGAATAATCCTTGTCAACTTACATATTTTTGTTCGAAAATGTTTCTTGCAGCCACTCATTTTTCATTTTTCTATTTCATCTTCTGCAGATTCTCCAATGCATATAGCGGAATGATGGTTATATGGCGCACGGCATTGTCAGCATGTGGGTCGGCGTAGCTGAATTCTCCGAAATTCTCGAATGAGCAGCGGATTGCCTCTGTAAGATGTTTCTCTCTCATGAATAGCCATAGACTCTTCATGCCACCCTGCGTGCCAGACTTTATCTCTATCGGGGTGACTTTGAGATTAAAGATGTCGAGATAGTCTATTTCGGCAATGCTGTTCCCGTTTTTCTCCCAATAGAACATCCGTTGGCGCTGCACGCATGGTTTACTTCGCAAGATTTCAAGACCAGCCACCATCTCAACCAAACCTCCTTTGTTGACAAGTTCTTGAGGATTGCCAGTCATGATCTGCTCTATAAGATTCTGCGCAAGATTTCCTTCAAGCTGCAAAACCGAAAGAAGAAGTCCCGAGTCAAGAAACAGAATCTTCATGTTTTTTTCGTTTGCCTCAGCATCAAGCGGAATACCATTTCCAGAGGTGGCGATGACAGGAGTGGTTAGTCCGGCAAGTGTCAGCAGCCGGACAGCCTCTCTGATTTGTGAACTTCTGTAGTCTGCGGAGATTTGTTTGAATGTTATTTTCTCTCCTGGCTGATGGCAGATGCCACGCATTGTCGTTCTCAGCAAATCAGGAGAGACCCTTTTCTTGTATTTGCTGAAGTCGTCCTCGTATGCCAGAATAATATCCTCTTGTATACTGCTGCATTGGTTGAAGTCATGTGTATTCACCCATGCCAGCACAGCCTCTGGCATTCCGCCGACCAAGAGGTATATACGGAAATAATCTACGAGCTTTTCATGAAAAACTGCATCCAAAGGGTGTAGGCTGTCAGCTTGCCTTTTCATGTCTATCAGTCCGTTTTCATTATTCGCTTTCAGAAACTCATCAAACGTCATAGGATACATAAACAATGTGTGTATGCGTCCTACGCCATAAGTAGGTAGTTCTTGAAGCGTGAACTCCAGAAGGGAGCCAGCCGCAATGACATGCAACCCTGGGTAGTCTTCTTTGAAAAAGCGCAATGCCATAATGGCTTCCGGACACTCCTGTATCTCGTCAAGAAACAGAAGAGTTTCGCCCTCTTCTATTGGGACATTGATATATTTTGCTATCTTTTGCGCAATCAAGCGTATGTCTATATCCCCCTGGAAGAATGTTTTGACGGCTTTGTGACGTTCAAAGTTTACCTCAGCGAAATACTTGAATTCTTTTCCAAAATGTCTTACTGCCGACGATTTACCAACTTGTCGGGCACCTCTAAGCAGAAGTGGTTTCCTCATCGGATTATTCTTCCACTCCAACAGTTCTACGTCTATGTTTCTCTGAATATATTCCTGCATAACGAAAAGTACTTGATTATCAAGCACAAAGATAAGAAAATTGCTCAATTCCGACAAATAATTCCTACTGTTTTTGCTCAATTCCGACAAATAATCCATGCTTTTTTTGCTCAATTCCGACAAATAATTCGCAGTCAAACGCTCAATTCCGACAAATATCGGATTATAATTTAGTTATTTTTTTACCATTACTTAGTTCTGCAAGTTGGGAACTTGCTGAACAGTAGACAAGTTGACCACCGACACCATATCATAAACATTCAAAACATAGAGTCATTATTTTCCAGCAATGTCACTATTTGGCATAGCGACGCAGTAACTTTGCAAACGTAAAAAATATTAATATAACGACTATACGAAAGAGGAAGGATATGGAAGACGGTTGCGACCCTTGAACCATTATGGACTTGTAGAGTTGGAAACTTATCAATACCTTTGTCTTTCGAAGCAAGAACCGGTCATTAGGACAAGCTGTCATAAGACACTGCATCAGAGGGCATAATGACTGTTATTGGGATAAATAGTCTAAATCTAAACAGATATGGGGAATCAAGAAATCTACAAAGTGATAAAGTCGATTGCCGACGAGCTGTGCAGAGACAACAAGAGGTTTCTGAGGGCAGACTTGGCATTTGAGTTGAAGAAGTATGGCATAAAGAGCGACTCTTCTGAAGTGGAAAGTCTGGTATTTGGAGCCTATTGCTTCTACAAAAATGACAGTAACATCAGCATCGCTTTCGTGACCAACAATTCACGCACTACACTCGTTGCCGACTACAAGTTGAACAATTGTCTTGAACAGGGACGTATGGACGATGCCCTGGCGATTGCAGAAAATGAACTGCAGGTTACGGCAAACTCTTTTGACACGTTGCAGCACATGGTGTTGCTCAACCTTGAGACAGCCATGGTTCAGGGGGCATCGAAAATGACGGATGTGCTGACCGGAACGAGTGGAGCCAAAGAGGTAAGGAGCAAGGCGTCTGCCATATTCGACAGATACACGAAGCTGGTAGAGGCTTACAGATATGCCGAAGACAACGTGCGCGACAATATCAGCGACTTCACCTCGCTGCGCAGCGACATTGAAGCCACCTACCGTGAATACGCCATGAGACTCATCGACATCTATGGCGACTCTATCAAGATGGTGTCACCAGAACTGTTCGACTTCAACCGGATTGAATGGCTTGATGTGGACAATATGCTCAAGGAAATCGAACTGGAATATAGTAGGATTCAGGAGAAATGCGGCTTTCTGATTTCCAGGATTTCAGACAGTTTCCGCACCTCGCTGCAAAATTCCATGAACGCTTACAAATCTACGGCAAGCAGCAACAAGACGCTGGGACTCGCCATGGCGGGACTGGGGATGCTCAACCACTATATGGTTGCGAGCGAAGAGACCAACCAGCTGCGCGGCGACCTGCAGGCGATGCAGACCAGCGTGAAACACGACGCCACTCGCATAAAGGCTGACATGTCACGACTGCTCGTGATATACAAGACGCTCAACGACATCGTGATACCGAAGGCGAATGTATATCTGCGTTTTGCATCCAGATTGATGGATTCCGATTTCAAGTCGATGACAGACACGCTATATGGAGATGCCAACGTGAGACCGCTCGAGGAGGAGCGCCAGGCTTTGCTCAAGCAAATCAAATCCCTCGAAGTGGAGATGAACGACCATCTGCAGAACATCGATGTCTATAAATCGATGGTAGCAGAACTCACCACCATGCTGGAGTCCAAACGACCAAGCTATCAGAATGCCAAAAGCCGCAAGCCGTCGAAACCTTTCTTCCTGGTGAACTGGCTGACATTCGGCAACGCCAACCGCAACTACTACCGCAATTATTCTGAATGGGATACCGTTTGCGCTCCGCTTATCAGGGAGTATGACAACATGCTGGTGGACCTGAAGCTCGACAAGGAGGAACTCCTGTCGCATCAGGAAGCGGTGGAAATGGTGAAGAGCGAGCACTCAAGACTGTCAGCAAGACTGGACGCCGTGTCAAGAGACATCAGGAGCAGGATTGTCAGCTCCGACAACCTGAAAATCAAGACACTGAAATATCTCAGAGATGTGGTGGCGATGCTGAAGCTGGGACGGGAGATTGCCGAGAGCAAGCTCGACGACAAGCTGCTCCACACTGTGGAGATTCCAGATTTCAAGGAAACCACCAAGCTGCCGGCAGACATTGAGGAGAACCTGACGGAATTTACGAATGTATTGGCAGACAATCTGCATGTAGACCGACGCATGACAAACCGTCTGCTTGATGATGTTGCGGAGCTGGCTGGCGAGAACAACAAGAAACTGCAAGGCACCCAACCTCAGCAAAAAGCCAAGACACCGGCATATACCGAAGAGGAGCTGGATATGGTGGAGGAAAAGGCTGAAAAGACGTTGCAGCAAGGCATCGCCCTGTTTGACAGTGTGGCGAGACTCAAGCTCCAGCAGCTGAACGGAAGGATTGCGGCTGCCGCATACGACGAACAGTTGAGACAATATACGAAGACCTTCAAGGGGTATCTGGACAAGATTGATGACAAGAGCGCTTACTTGCGCAAGATCTTCACACGCATCAATCTGGCAGACAATGAGGAAGAACGCAGGCAGGCAATGGAGATGCTGTCTGACCTCAGCGGATACTCACTGAGCATGGAAGACTTCACTGATTTTATGAACGGAAACAAACAAATCGAATTATAAAACAGTTGACGGAGTTGACAAGCAGACAAGGAGACAAGGAGATATGCTTTACTTGCTTCAAGGTCTATGAACAACGATTATCAAGGAAAACTAATATCCTTGTCAACTCGTCTACTATTCAGCAAGTTGAAAACTAGCTAAACGTAAATAACAAAAAACTATGGAGAGTTCAAGAAGACAACAAGCCCAGAATGATCTGGGAATGAATTTTGAGAGAGAAGACCTCAAGCGCAATGCGGCTCTCGCCAAGGAGCAAGAGCGAGTGGCAAAAAAACAGGCAAAACGCGAGCAGATGATGAACCGCTCGTCTTACCGCATGATGGTGAAAACGGCAAAGTATATGGACAAATACTATCTCGATCCACTCATCGGACTGATTCCAGGAGGTGTCGGTGACACGATATCAAGTTTGGTAGCCCTGCCGTTCATATATTATAGCCTCTGTGTTGTGAAGTCCATTCCGCTGACCTTGGCTGTCATATACAACATTCTGATAGATGTCATGCTTGGAGCCATACCGGTTATCGGTAACTTGTTTGATATATTCAAGCGTTCGTATGTTGACAATCTGAGACTAATCACCGGTTATATAGAGGACGACAAGAAAATCATCAGCAAAGTGCGCAAGAAAGCATTTGCCACGGCATTGCTTATAGCCGTTGTATGTTTCTTGATTTATTGGGTAGTAAGAGCTGCAATAGCTTTTTTCCACATGTTATTCTAACCATTCTAAATATCCACAAAATGGGTACAAATCGTGCCCAACCGGGGCAAGCACGTTACCCACTTGGGGCAAGCACCGTGCCCAACATGGGCAAGCACCGTGCCCATTTCTCAAAGATTGGCGACCATTTTCCGAT
>CAVBFA010000107.1:0-2855 GCA_963594595.1 Oscillibacter sp.
TGATGTATTTCTCTGCCATAATGCTGCATTTATTATTCAATCAGCAAATTTACGGAATTTTTCCCAATCAGCAAACAGTATGTGGAAAATGAATGTGATTTTTGGGAGTAGAGATGTTGTTACAGTTAATCATATTTCTTTCTCTACTCCCAATTATTATATCTTAGCCGCAACGTTATTTCCGCAACATCATGCGCGACTTTTCCTTGGCAAAAGCCTGCATGTCCACAGCCACGTCGTCTTCGTCCACGATTTCCACTCCGGTCATTGTCTCTATTACGTCCTCCATAGAGACCACGCCACGCAGGCAGCCGTATTCGTCAAGGATAATGGAGATGTGCTCGCGCTTCTGCAGCATCTTCTCCCATATCTGATACACCGAATCGTCTTCGTTGAAAGAAAGAATCGGGCGCATGAGGTCGGTGAGTCTTGTCTCGAACTTATCTTCCGACAACTCCTTCAATACCATGTCTTTCAGCACATAACCGATGATGTATTCCTTGCTCTTGTCGTATACCGGTATGCGAGAGAAATTCCATGTCTGCTGTTCGTAGAACTCCTTTATGGTAAGGTTCACGTTGGCCGTCTCTACCACGATGGAAGGTGTCATCACCTCCTTTGCCTTTACACTCGCCAGACGGATGCAACTCTTGATGATCTTGCTTTCCGACTCGCGGAAAATGCCCTCAGTGGTGCCAACGTCAACCATTGCCGACACTTCTTCGCGGCTCACCGAAGCCTGATGCTCCTTAGGGGTGAACACCTTTGTTATCAGTTCCGAGAGCAGCACCAACGGATAGGTGATGAAAATGAGCACGCGGATGATCTTGGTGGATGACATGGCGAGCGAACGCCAATACGACGCTCCGATAGTCTTGGGGATGATTTCCGAGAGCACAAGAATCAGCAGCGTCAGGATGGCAGAAATCACTCCGAAGTATTCCTCGCCGAAAAGCTTTATCGACTCCGCTCCTACACCCGCCGAACCGATGGTGTGGGCAATGGTGTTGAGCGAAAGGATAGCGCCCACGGGACGGTCTACGTTATTCTTGTATTGTTTCATCAAAGAGGCAGTCTTGTTGCCTTGGTTTTCCTTCATCGAGATAAACGACATAGGAGTGGACAGGAGTACCGCCTCGAGGACGGAACACAAAAAGGATAGTGCCAGAGCACCTGTAAAATATAAAATGATTAAGCCCATTAATAAAAATGATATGTTAATAATAAGTTGTCTGTAAGTGGGGGACAGACAACTTACTACAAACGAAGGGCCTTATGATGTATGTGTAATCGATATGTCATTTACGACACAAAGATATCTATTTGGTTGTAATCATGACGTTCGGGGATTAAAACATTGCGAATATTTAACTAAAAGACTCCGACTTTTATAAAGTCTTTACTACTTTATTTGTACTTGCGTCTCTATTCCGAGCAACATTCTCTTTGCCTCCAGTCCTCCCGCATAGCCCGTCAGGGAATGGTCGCTGCCTATTACGCGGTGGCAAGGGATGAGGATGCTGATGCCGTTCGCGCCAATGGCTCCAGCCACGGCTCTTGCGGCTTGGGGCTTGCCGATGCTTTGGGCTATATCCTTGTAGCTTCTTGTCGCCCCGTAAGGAATGTTGAGCAAGGCGTTCCACACTTGTTGCTGAAACCTCGTACCCACCATACGTAACTGTATGTCGAAAGACTTGCGCTTGCCTGTGAAATACTCATCCAGTTGTCTTTTTGTCTCTTCCAACACAGAGGATGTTTCTATATTGAATTCCGCTTTCACATACTTTGCAAGCCTGCGCATGTTGCGTTCTGCGCCAGGCATGTCATTCCAGTCGCAAAGACACAGTTCGTTGCCGACGGAAGCCAAGACGAGCCTGCCGCATGGCGAGTCGTAATACTGGATGTTTGTTTGCTTTCTGTTGTTCATCATAATTCTCTTGCACTTACATAAGAAGTCTTTCCTGACTGTCAATTCCCCAATAACCTATTCTTCGGCTTATCGTTGGCGCCTTACGTATCGCGCAAGGCCATAGATATCCCGAGCCGCAGCTTATCTTATGCAAAGATAATGCAAGGTGAGAGGAGAACGAAATGAATCCATTCATTTCATCCTTTTTCATATTAAGTATCCTGACCCTTTTCGCCGGGATGCACGAACTGCCCATGCTTCATGGTATGATTGCCATATTGTATGGCAAACCGGGGACAGTGGTGCAGGCATCTGAGACATAGTGTGCATTTCTCTTTCGTCCATACAGGATGGCCATTCCTGCATTCTATGGCTTGTTCCGGACATTGGCTGGCGCATTTCCCGCAACCTACACACCTGTCGTTCATCACATGGAAATTCGTCGTCTTGCGCTGGTTTCCGTATGTGAGATAATACCAATGGGCAAGCCAATGCGGAAAACGCAGATAATCAAAGTTGCCTGCCTTGCGTGCTGCAGCCCTTGCCGTGGTCTTGGCAATGCTCTTTTCGGCTTCTTCCGTTTTGCGCAGACACTTCTCGTGGTCAGACACATCGAATATAGGAGTCCAGACATCCACCATTCTCACATTATACTTCGCATCCAGCCGCAGCCCCTTTTTCTTGAGCAATTCTTGCATCATATAATGAGCCTGCCCGGTAGTGGTTCCGAATGTGAGCACATGATAGATGAAGTTGTGATGGAGGCCCGTGAGAGTCAGTTTGTTGACAAACCTCACTACGATGTCGGGCAGTCCCCAGAAATACACGGGAGTGACAAATCCCACACGTTCATCCTCGCTTAAGGAAAACGAACATTCGTCCTTGCTCATGCAGTCTGTTATCGAAATGCAGCTTTCGCCGGTTGCCAAAGCCAGCTGTTGCGCCA
>CAVBFA010000107.1:2958-11608 GCA_963594595.1 Oscillibacter sp.
GTACCTGAGAAATAAAATATCATTCTTGTCTTGTTTTCTTTTGAATTCCAAAGATACTACTTTTTATTGGAACGCAAAATATGAAGACTGGTTTTTATCTGTATGGCGTCAGGAGAACTGTAATTTGTAAACCTTGTATATTCCTTATACTTGAATCAGATCTTAATCTTCTCCACCACTTCCTCATCCGCCGGAAGCCACATGACGGAGCTTAGCTCGTTGCGCGTCAGCCATTTGGCAGCCTCGTGTTCGAGGAGGATGAGGTTGCCGCTTATCACCTTGCAGAGATAGCAATGCATGGTGAGGTGGAAGTTGGGGTAGTCGTAGTCTACTGTGGTGAGCAGACTTTCCACGGAGATTTCTGTTGCCAGCTCCTCGCGTATTTCCCTTTGCAGAGCAGCTTCGGGCGTCTCGCCAGGCTCCATCTTACCGCCCGGAAACTCCCACCAGTCCTTCCATTCGCCATATCCTCTTTGAGTGGCAAATATGCGGTTGCCGTCGCAGATAACGGCGGCAACTACTTCTATATGTTTTCTTCCTTCTGTGTCCATAATTATCCAATAGCTTTATATTGACTTGCAAAGGCGTATGTGGCTTCCGACATTGGCGTGTTCAGATGCCACACTATCTGCATTGGCTTTGAACCCTCTATGCTCTTCATAGTAACCTGTCCGAGATAGGTGAACCCCATACGGCAACCGTAGTCGGGATGTTCCACTTGCTGACGCACGAAGAGAAGCATGTTGTTTTCGCCATTGCGATAAGCCTCGGCTTCGCGACTGCCCTCGCGCACTCGGTTTTGCGTCTCCCAGTGGAAGAACTCACGGTTTTGGGCATAGTCCTTGTAGGCCGTCATCGAACCCTCCTCGCGTTTCTTGATAATGTCCACGTACATCGCCTCGAGCTTGATGTCCTTCAAGCGCTCAACGCCTTCGCGCGACGGAGATTTACGCTCTATGGTGGAGAGGCTCCAAGCGCAGCCTGTATCTGTGCTTTAGAGTAGACGCCATGCAGACGGAGCGGATTCCATTCCTTATAGACTGAATTGTCGGCTTTCTCAGGTGCCGAACATCTGTCTCGCAGATAATCCACAACTTCATGCAACTCCTGTATAAACAGTTGGTCGGAAGCTAAATCGCGGAACATATCCTCGATGCTGGCGTAGGTGCCCGCCTTGTCGTAAAGGTCGTAATAGAGCATCACGGCACAACGCTTCTGCTGTTCGGAGAAAGTACGGGTGTCGCAGCGGAAACCGCTCTCCACGAACTGCAGCAGTTGGGTGAAGTAAGAGAATGAATCTGTAGCGAGCCATTTCTTTGTGACGGCAAACTTTATTTGTGCCGAATGTGCCGATACCTCGCTTCTGACGCCAGCCAACTGGCACATCTCGCCCCATGTCAGGCTGCCATAGATTTTGTGGAAAGGAATGTGGCTGTAGGCCAAGAAGCCTTTAAGCGAGAACGAGCCGTTGCATACTTTGTGGTAGGCGGCAATCTCCTTGACGATTCGGCTTCGGTTGAGGCTGCGCAGATAGCCGTCGATGTTGGCAAGGATTTCCTCTTTTGCCTTTTCTTCCAACACTATCTTGCAACCGAAGGGTGCATTGGTGAAGCCTCCCTCAATCTCTTCCCTGATATTGCGTGAATGGCGGCCTATGAGGGCCTCAAATCGGTCCTTATAACTGAACTCGGCATGCGAATGACCTACAAAGTCGAGTACAGTAAGATGGTCCTTGCCCTTGTGCAGGCGGAGTCCTCGGCCAAACTGCTGGAGGAAGACCGTGGCACTCTCGGTAGGACGAAGGAAGAGAATGGTGTCGACCTCTGGAATGTCCACACCCTCGTTGAAAAGGTCTACTACGAAGAGGTAGTTGATTTTGCCAGCCTGAAGCTGCTTCTTGACGAGGGCGCGATGATGGTTGTCATCGTCGCTCGTAAGCACATCCGTATGCAATCCTGCAAGCGTGAACTTGGCGTTCATGAATCGTGCGTGCTCCTTGTCTACGCAGAAGCAAAGCGCCCGAACTTTGTTGAGTCGACTGTTTCCGATGTACTCCTGCATCTTTTTAAGGATGAGACCGGTACGGAAGTCATTTTGGGTGTAGACACGCGACAGCTCGGAGATGTCGTAGCCGTGTCCGCTCCATTTCACTTCCGTCAAATCCACATTATCAGGAATGCCATAATAATGGAACGGAGCAAGCAATCCGGCGTTCAAGGCAGCAGGAAGACGTATTTCGGCAGAGATGTGTCCGTCGAAGAAAACCGTGATGTCCTCATGCTCGTTTGTACGTTCAGGCGTTGCCGTAAGACCAAGCAGAATGTGGGGCTTGAAGTAGGTCATCAGCTTGACGTATGTCGGAGCCACAATGTGATGAACCTCGTCCACAACCATATAGTCGTAGAAATCCTCGGTAAGCTGCAGACTGTCCAAACGGTTGCGCAATGTGTCCTTGCTTGCAAAGACATGCTGATAGCTTGAGGGCTCGTTGTTGCCGTCCCATACGCTGCCGAAGTTGGGGTCTTCGAGCACAATGCGGAAGGTGAGCATTGCCTGACGAAGGATTTCCTGACGATGGGCGATGAAGAGAAAACGGCAGTCGGGATGAGCCTCACGGTAGCGTTTGAAGTCGAAAGCGGCAATAACGGTCTTTCCCGTACCCGTGGCAGCCACCACAAGGTTGCGGAAATGGCCGTGCACGTTTCGCTCCACATCCAGTTTCTCCAATATTTCCTGCTGATAGTCCTTGGCACGCATGAGGTCGAGAGCCGAGAAATCGAGTAAAGGCGTTTCCCAATCGGCTCCTAAAGCCTTCTTCAAGCGTTCGTCGCTAACGCCGGGAATGAAGTCCTCGAAAGTGGAGTCGCACCAATAAGCCTCAAACGAATTGCGCACCTCGTCGATAACTTGTGGCAGCTCAAACTGAGTTGCCTTGAAATTCCATTCCTTGCCATCCCTCAAGGCGTAAAGCGAGAGGTTGCTTGAACCAATGTAAGCCGTGTGGAAGCCAGAGTTGCGAAGGAAAATATAGGATTTGGCATGCAGGCGGTCTTGCGTTCCGTCATACGAAATCTTAATCTCCGTGTTAGGCAAGGAAGCCAATCGTGCTATGGCATCGTAATCCGTAGCACCCGTGTATGTGGTTGTGATGACGCGCAGCTTCTTGCCCTCGCTTGTGAACTTCCGCAAACTGTTCCAGAGCAGATTAAGTCCGCTTGTCTTGATAAACGACACCACCCAGCAGATTTCGTCGGCACATAGGATCTCGCGGTTAAGCTCGCTCTCCATGTCGGCAGGACCTCTGCCTCCGAAGAACAAGGCGCTTCGGCTGAGGGAGGTTATAGGGGTGATGGCTTTCAGGTGCTGCTCTATGTCGGGATATTCGCAGTTTGTGCGGTCTACAACAGCTGTCAGGATGCTTTTCTGAGCGTCAATAAGGTCGAGCTCCGTATCATCTACATTGAATTCACGGCCTAAAGTCTTGATAACAGAATTAACAAAACCTGTATATTTGTCAGCCTCCTGATCGTCGGGCGTGCCTGCAAACGCACCCTCGATAAGGCGCTGGAGATACTTGCTGAGGATATTTACAGCATCATCCTTCGCAATCAGTTTCTTGCCTATATAGAACCGCCTGGCGTCCACCTCGTTCAATTTCTGTTTGAAGAGGCGGTTGATAATCTGTTCGTAAACGCCGGTTGGAATATTCGTATCTTGCATAAATGCAAAAGTGTTAAGAGTTATGTTTTCTTATTTCATCCTTATGCAAAGATACAGTATTATTTGTTATGTCGCAAATCGTGATAAAACAAATAATAATACTAACACGCTCTCAAACCAGTTACCATACGATGAAGCTTCGCAGCATCAATCTATAGCAGTTTCTTCAGAAGGTAGTATTTATAGTATAGCATTTAATACTGCAGAGATATCATCTTTAATCGCAGTTATTCGCTTAGATGAATACATGGATAGAACATCATCCTTATTGATTCTCACAAGTGATGTGTTCTTCCATACGTTGACCATTTTTTCAAATGGAAAACGGATAATGGTTGGAGTATTGAAGCCTACTCCAAGCTCTAGCAAAACAGTCTTCTTATCTCTTGACTTTTCAAGAAAATCGTAATAGCGGTTGGCTGCTGAATGCCATGCTTCATTCTCAACAAAAAATTGATCACAGCGCACGTGGACAGTCATTTTCTCGCCACATACAGGACAGCGAGGAATTAATGACGATGGGATGCGACAATTCTTGGTTTCTGCAAACAACTTTTTTATCAAATCCTTGTTGTTGTAGAGCTTATCATGACAGGCCTTAGCACATTGCAAGTAGGCATAGTCGCCTTGCACCTCAAAGAGTCGGTCGGCAGAGAATCCGGCTTTTAGAAATTGTCCATCTACATTTGTAGTAATCACAAAATACTCCTTGTCTTTGACGAGCTTATGCAGTTGCTGATACAATGGCGCAGCCTCACGAAAGCGGATGAAATTGATGTGACGAGCCCAACAAGCCCAGTATTCTTCCTCTGTCTCAAAGGGATAGAAACTGGAAGAATAGAGATCTGTGATGCCATAACTCTCAATGAAATCAGTAAACTCACGCTCGAAATCCGGTCCGTTATAGCGCAAGCCAGCAGCTGTTGACAATCCTGCGCCTGCACCAATTATCACACATTCGGCAGAGGCAATCAGTTCATGCACATCCTTAATCTGCCGCGAGTAATCGTCGGTAGATGTCGAGGTCTTGATCTTTGAAAACATTGAAGATAACATGCTTGACATTATTTGCTCCTTTCATAAATGATTTTACTTCGTGTACAGCTATCTTCCATCCAAAACATACTTTATTTTTTCGAGTATCTCTCTCCCACATAACCGTCATTAACGGTATTGTCATTGAGATTAAAATGCTTAAACATAGGTGGTGTAGGCTTAAGATCATAATGATCCATCTCCTCGATTTCCACCTTGAAGTAGGCCATCTTATAAAATGATGTGTAAAGACGTGGAAGTACCGGATTATGTTCGTAAATCCACTTTTGCGTTTCTACATCCACATCGAAATCTGCTTTCCCACTTACTTTCACAAACTCTTTACTTTCGCTTGCCATGATCTCCACGAAAGGATTATCGTGCAACTGACGGAACACTTCTTTCACGGGAGATGTAGCAAAATAAAGCGTTGTACCCTCCATCTTCATAATCTGGAAGATACGAATTCGTGGACGAATGCCCTCGCATGTTGCGAAAGCAATCTCCACGTGATTCTTCAGAAAGTCTAATGCTCTCTTCATATCCTTTTTAGTATCCGATGGTGAAACGCTCCTTGTGGTGAGCAGGCTTCTCCAACTCGTTGACCATAGCATCAGCATAGTCCTGAACTGAGATGTGGCTGTTGCCCTCGGCATCCACAACCAGATCATCCTTGCCCAAACGATAGTTGCCAGTCTTTTTGCCTTCCTGGTCGAATACACCGGCAGGAGAGAAGAACACCCAGTCGATATCATTCTCGTTCATCAATGTATTGAGATAGAAGTCGCCAAGCGGACGAACACCACCCATAATCTCTGCAGGGATAGCACCTGAATCAACCACACGAAGACCTGGAGCGCAGAACAAGGTACCAGCACCACCTACAATGAGCAGACGCTCTACACCACTCTTCTTTGCAGCCTCAAGAATCTTTGGATAGTTCTCTGTGATGAGAGTAGCAATCTCAGGATTCATCCAACCTGGGTTGTAAGCTGAGATGATAGCATCCTTGCCTTCAGCCAACTTAGCGATAGCCTCTACATTGGCTACATCTTCTTTAACTGTAGTAACGAGGTCGTTCTTAGCAATCTTCTCTACATTGCGAACTACTGCTGTCACCTTGTGACCACGCTCTACCAACTCGTTCATTACTGCTGAACCTACGAAACCGGTTGCACCAATCAATAATACATTTGCCATAATTCTTTCTTTAAAATAGTATTTGACGTTGATATGTTGTAATAGTACTTCTGAAATAATCTACCTTATTTATACAGAGCCTTGCCCAGATCTGTCAATCCTGCCTCTCCTGTCAATCCTGGCCATGCCTTCTTCATGGCTTCCACGAAATCCTGTGCAGTCTTGTTGGCAGCAAGCAGCTCTTTCATCTTTTTCAGATATGTGATTTTGAATTCCACAGCGTCGCGTGTGGTAGCACCACCGTGACCTCCGATAAACAGCGTTGCGCCCGAAGCCAAAGACTTTTCAGCTTCTGCTATTTCTGCATCGATGGCAGCTGGAGAAGAAATCTGCAGATTACTTACATGAGCCTTTGCCGGAGTCCAATGGGTGTAATAAGCCTTTCCGCCAATCAGGATGCTTGCGGCAGGAAAATCGGTGGATGCTCCATGGCGGAACTCGAAGTTTACGCCAGCCCAGTTTTCAGTCTTGCCGAAAGCCACTTCTATAGCCTTGCCGGTAGGCAGATCGGTTATCGCATCACCGAAAGTCTGCGCAAAGTTCTTCATCATGCCTCCATATACGGGACCTTTGGTGAATGCAGACATACCCTGTGCCATCACCACTTCATGATTTCCGGTTCCGCCTACATGATAGTCTGTGATGCGTTTCACTACCTTCTTTCCCAGCTTGCCGAGGTAAGCGTCGAATTCTGCTACATTGTCTTTGAACAGCGGCTGCTCCATTGTTACCAGACCATTTTTACCCTCAACGATGTAGCTCGCATCTCCCAGTGCATCGTTAGTGTAATAAACGTGCAACTTGCAGCTACCGAGATCTTTAACATCAAAACGTCCCTTAGTCTGTGCCATTGCAGCAACAGCCAGGAGATTGAATAAAACAAATAAAACCTTTCTCATTGTTTCTGTCTTTAATTTTAATTGATATTGATATATTCTTTCTTGTTTCCAGGTGCAAAAATACAATGAGAATTATATCTTCACAAGAACGCACCATCTGGTACCATACTTACCAAATAGTAGGAATTGCAGTGAATATGCACATTAGCAAAATCAACGTTAACCATCATTAACTAAGTTTCTTTTAGTAGGTATGTGCACTTTGGTAAGATATACCTATCTTTGCACCATCAAATACAATTCATGATATGAGAAAAGTTAGCAAAGAAGTGGATGCAAGATACATTGCCTGCCCAATCCGCCAGGTGATTAGCAAGTTTGGTGATAAGTGGTCAATGCTTGTCCTTTACACCCTTGGCCAGAGCAAGAACAACGTACTGAGATTTTCTGAACTTCACGAACACATGTTCGACTGTTCACAGAAGATGCTCTCGCAGACTCTGAAGAACCTTGAGAGCAATAAGCTTATCAGTCGAAAGGTTTACCCAGTGGTACCTCCCAAGGTGGAATACAGTCTTACAGAAGTAGGCAAGTCTCTAATTCCTACGCTTGACAGCTTTGTGGCATGGGGCAATGAAAATATGAATGCTATTATTAAGTAATTGGTATCGATAGTATTCTGTACTATTTCTCAATGTCCTATACGAGCATCATTACAACAGAAAGTATAGTGACAATCTGGATGAATATTCTAAAAGCCTTTTCAGGAAAGAGCTTCACCATGCGGATTCCGAGCAAGGCACCGATGCCTATTGCGGGGAGCATCAGAAGGTTCAGCGATTCCCTGCACACCGGTTTTTGACATTCCTATGCACAATGCCGATAACACAAGGATTGACCATTGAAATACGGATAAAGTTTCAATCATTTTCTGTTTGTTTCTAATTCTACTAAATCGTTTTTTTTGTTTGCGACTGCAAAGTTAATGCTTGTCTTTTACAATATTGTCCATTATGTTTGCGTTATAATAGCTGCCATGGATTCTTTATTGACTTTTGCAAAGATACACGATGATATTGCAAATATACAGAATTTTATTAAGCGGAAAAGTCTGTAACTTTGCAACGTCAAAAAAGAATATGATTTAGGTTTTCAGAATAGTTGAATTTAAAAGAACAGTTTGATTATGGAAAAGGAAATATTATTGAATAATGGAGTCAAGATTCCTACGCCGGGTTTCGGAACGTTTCTCACACCCGATGGCGCAACCTGCGTTGAAGCTGTGAAAGCTGCCATTGCCGCTGGCTACACCCACATCGACACGGCTGCCATCTATAAAAATGAGAAGAGCGTGGGCGAGGGAATCAAGGAGAGTGGAATAAAGCGTGACGGACTCTTCGTAACGAGCAAGGTTTGGAACACGGAGCGTGGCTACGACAAGACCTTGAAGGCGTTTGACAAGACTTTGAGTGATCTGCAGCTCGACTATCTCGACCTCTATCTCATTCACTGGCCAGCCAACGAACTTCAGTTTGGCAAGGATGCCGACCGTCTGAATGTAGACACCTGGAAAGCGATGGAGCGTCTGCACGAAGAGGGCTTGATTCGCAGCATCGGTCTTTCTAACTTCATGCAGCATCATGCAGAGCCGGTAATGGCGAAGGCAAACATCTGTCCGATGGTTGACCAGATAGAGTATCATCCCGGATTCACCCAAAGGGAGTGCGTGGAGTTCTGCCGGAAGAACAACATTCAGGTGGAGGCATGGAGCCCGTTGGGAAGAGGCAACGTGCTGGACAATCCTCTCTTGAAGAAGATTGCTGCCAACCATGGCAAGAGCGTGGCTCAGGTAGTCA
>CAVBFA010000108.1:0-11577 GCA_963594595.1 Oscillibacter sp.
CCGATTTTCAAAAACAAACTACTTAAAAACTAATCTACTAAAACAAATCAAAAAATAATGTTATATTAATATGCTAATATATTCTTCTTTCATTTACGCCACAAAATTATGAATAACTTTCTTCACTGCCAAATTATTTGACAAGAAAATTACAAGTTAGTGATAAAAGAGACAAAAAAAGGGAGTCAGCACACAAACCAACTCCCTCTTTTGTTATCTTAACTTGTCATTTTTTACATCATACCGCCCATTCCTGGGTTACCCATTGGCATCTGAGGTTTCTCCTCCGGTTTGTCCACGATGAGACATTCAGTTGTGAGGAACATACCTGCGATAGATGCTGCATTCTCAAGAGCCACACGAGCCACCTTGGCTGGGTCGATAACTCCCGCTGCACGCAGATCTTCATAAACATCCTTGCGGGCATTGTAACCGAAGTCACCCTCGCCTTCGCGAACCTTCTGTACTACTACAGCACCTTCGCCACCGGCGTTGCGCACGATCTGACGGAGAGGCTCCTCGATGGCACGCTCAACGATGTTGATACCAGTCTGCTCATCAGCATTGTCACCCTTTATGTCTTTGAGCACGCCGAGAGAACGGATGTATGTGGTACCACCACCTACTACTACACCTTCCTCGATAGCGGCACGTGTAGCGCAGAGTGCATCGTCAACACG
This sequence comes from Oscillibacter sp., assembly GCA_963594595.1. Lineage (GTDB taxonomy): Bacteria > Bacteroidota > Bacteroidia > Bacteroidales > Bacteroidaceae > Prevotella. The sequence continues at coordinate 681 of CAVBFA010000108.1, forward strand.
ATCCTTCTTCTCCTTCATCTCAACCTCGCTGTTTGCACCGACATAGAGCACAGCTACGCCACCAGACATCTTGGCGAGACGCTCCTGCAGTTTCTCCTTGTCATAAGTGCTTGTAGTGTTAGCGATTTCATTCTTGATCTGAGCGATACGGTCAGCGATGTTTTCTTTCTCACCTGCACCGTTCACGATTGTGGTGTTGTCCTTTGAAACAGTCACCTTGTCGCAAGTACCCAGCATCTCGAGAGTAGCCTGCTCAAGCTTCAAGCCCTTCTCCTCGCTGATAACAACGCCACCTGTCAATACTGCGATATCCTCGAGCATTGCCTTGCGACGGTCGCCGAAACCTGGAGCCTTTACAGCACAGATCTTCAAGCCGCCACGCAGACGGTTTACAACCAATGTGGTAAGAGCCTCTGAATCAACATCCTCAGCGATTACCAACAATGGACGACCGCTCTCGGCAGCTGGCTGCAGGATAGGCAGGAAGTCCTTGATGTTGCTGATCTTCTTGTCGTAGATAAGGATGTATGGGTTCTCCATCACACACTCCATCTTGTCTGAGTCTGTAACGAAATAGCCGCTCAGGTAGCCACGGTCGAACTGCATACCCTCAACCACATTGATATATGTGTCGCGGCTCTTGCTCTCCTCGATAGTGATGACGCCATCCTTGCTCACCTTGCGCATTGCATCGGCGATGAGCTTACCGATCTCCGGGTCGTTATTGGCGCTGACAGTAGCCACCTGCTCAATCTTGTCGTAGTTGTCGTCAACAATCTCAGCATTATCCTTGATGTAAGCAACGACTGCCTTTACAGCCTTGTCGATACCACGCTTCAAATCCATTGGGTTGGCACCGGCAGTAACGTTCTTCAAGCCCTCGTTCACGATAGCCTGTGTGAGGATAGTAGCTGTAGTAGTACCGTCACCGGCATCGTCGCCAGTCTTGCTTGCCACGCTCTTCACGAGCTGTGCACCAGTATTCTCGAAACGGTTCTCAAGCTCCACTTCCTTGGCCACGGTAACACCGTCCTTGGTAATCTGTGGAGCACCGAACTTCTTCTCGATGACAACGTTGCGGCCCTTAGGACCGAGTGTAACCTTTACGGCGTTAGCCAACTGGTCTACGCCCTGCTTCAACATCTCGCGGGCATCTACATCAAACTTTATTTCTTTTGCCATGATTGTAATCCTTTTAATTAAATTGTTGTTCTATACTAATTATTTTGTCAATACAGCGAGCACATCGCTCTGACGCATCATGAGATACTTCTCGCCCTCAAACTCGAGCTCTGTGCCGGAATACTTTCCGTAGAGCACCTCGTCACCCTCTTTCAGGACCATCTCCTCGTCCTTGGTGCCATGACCTACGGCAACGACTTTTCCATGAAGAGGTTTCTCCTTTGCAGTGTCTGGGATAATGATACCACCAACCTTCTCCTCTGCTGGAGCAGGTACGATTAAAACTCTGTCTGCTAATGGTTTGATATTCATAATTGTATGTATTTAATTGTTTATACTTATATTTTCCGCCGCAATCCATTTGCGAGCGTTCACCGGTCCATATACGAATAGTGTGCCAAAACGCCCATACGACATTTTGGCACACCCTGGACGTGACTTATTGTCACATCATGTTTTTATAAGGTTTCTGTTTATTCCGGATCGAGTCCTTCGAAAATACGCTTCTCGCGACGTTGTGCTATAAGACGGTTCAGCTTATGTTTCCTCATCGGCATCAGCCAGCGGCGCGCATAGATGTTAGGAATGGCGACACCTATGGCGATGCACAGGATTATGAGCGACGCCTTCACTGCATTCGAGAACGCCTCTGTAAGTTCTCCCACCACGCCCTGCATCTCTATAAGTGCGAAAAGCGCACGATACATAAGCACTCCCGGCACCATCGGTATGACACTCGGAATGGCGAGACACTGATGCGGCGCATGGAACACATGCACGAACTTAACGGCAATGATGCTGATAAGCGTCGAACCTACGAGCGATGCCATGATAGGTCCCTGGTCGAGTCCTACGTTGTTGTTGCTCGCTCCGAGATTCACGAAGTTTCTCGTACACACAGCGATGATACCTCCTATGGCAACTACCCAAAGTAGCCTTTTCGGTATGTTGAAAATCATTGAGAATCCCATTGCCGATATTGCTGCCGCTATCGAATAGCTGATGTAAGTGTTGTGTGGCGTCATGCTGAGGTCTTTCACGAAGTTGTCCACTCCACAGACCGTAATCGCCATTGATATTCCGAACGACATCGCCGTGACCATTAGCAGCGTGTTGATGGCTCTGTTGAGTCCCATCTGGATATGGCTTTCTATCATATCCGACACGAAGTTTATCAGCGGTACGCCCGGCACGATGAACAACGCGCATGCCATGAGCGGATGCCACGGTGTGTCGGTATGCAAGATGGCATACAGCCATTCTGGCAGATACTGCGCTGCAGCCGGAGTCGAGATGAATGTCGAGAGCCATGCGAGGAGCGTGGAAACGAATGCGGCAATTCCGATGTTCACATATCCGTTAGACCCCTTCTCGTTGAGATAGGCTCTCAGTCTGAATCCCACGATGGCTGCTATCGAGGCATAGAAGAATGCCGTCCAGTCGCAGCCGAACTGTATGCAGAAACCTCCGCAGGCAAATCCCGCTCCCACTGCCACTTGGTTCACCGTGTAGTTGCGTGGTTTGCCATTTATCTTCTCCAGCTCCTCTTCATATTTGTCGAGAGAATAGTCTTCTCTGATTGCCTTCCATGAGAGTTGGCTGATTTCCGTTATGGCAGTCATGTTTATGCCATGCCTGTCGCAACGTTGGAATTTGCTGAGCGAGTGTTCCTCATCGCTGAGGTTCACCTGAAGCATGTTGTACGTCACATGAATGTGCAGATTCTCGTCCGGCAATCCGAGGAATGCTGCCGTACGATGCATGTTTCTGATTATCCTGTTTGTATCTGCTCCACTTGCCACGAGCACTTCACCGGTTCTGAGCAACAGGTCAAGTTCGCGTCTGATTTTCTTTTCCTTTAATATCCTGTCATCCATGAAGATCTGTGCAGGTTCCTTAGTCCTGCTTCTTTATATTTATGTAATTAGTCAATATATACTTTATGAAATCCTTTCCCTTAGCTCATCACGCCAGCGGGTTCCATCCCTGCGCTTTCAGTTCAAACTCGTTTCCGTCTCTTGCCACGAGCTGCAAGCCATATTCTTTCTTCGTGATGTTTCCTATCAGTTTCACGTCGTCGAGCTGTCTCACTTTGTCCAGGTCGCCGATTGGCACGGTGAAGAGCAGTTCGTAATCCTCTCCCCCATTCAGTGCACAGGTAGTCACGTTCATGTTCATCTCCTCTGCCATGACAGCCGTCTGATAGTCTATCGGTATGTTCTTCTCATACACTCTGCATCCGCATCCGCTCTGTTTGCAGATATGCATCAGTTCGCTACTCAGTCCGTCGCTCACGTCCATCATAGCCGTAGGCTTGATGTTCATCTTGCGCAGGTTTTCTATCACGTCGCCTCTTGCCTCCGGTTTGAGCTGTCGCTGCAGCAGATATTCTCTTCCGGCGAAATCGGGCTGGAAGTCCGTCAGCATCTTCAGGGCATTCTTGTCGTTCTTCTTCTTTGCCTCTTCCACCTGCTGATAATACACATGCTTTTCTCTCTCCAGCAGCTGCAGTCCCATATATGCCGCTCCGAGGTCTCCCGACACGCAGATTAGGTCGGTGTCCTTGGCTCCGTTTCTGTATATGATGTCTTCTTTGGCAGCCTCTCCAATGCAAGTGATGGAGATAGCCATGCCTGTATATGATGAAGTGGTGTCGCCTCCCACGATGTCGATGTTCCATTTGTCACACGCCATCTGCAGTCCGCTATAAAACATCTCCATGTCTTCCACCGAGAACCTCTTGCTTATAGCCAGGCTCACGGTCATCTGCCTTGGTGTTCCTCCCATGGCGAAGATGTCGCTGATGTTTACCATCGCTGCCTTGTATCCGAGGTGCTGCAGGTCGATGTATGTCAGGTCGAAATGCACTCCCTCCATAAGCATGTCGGTTGTCATAAGCACCTCCTTGTCTGGATAGTGCATCACGGCACAGTCGTCGCCTACTCCTTTCAGCGTTGAACTGTTTTTTATCTTTATTCCATCAGTAAGACGATGGATGAGTCCGAACTCTCCGAGCTTTGAGATATCAGTCATTATTTTCTTTGTTTCTTTATATTATTTGGGTATCGCAAGTATTCAACTTGCGATACAGTTGACGAGTAAACGAGTTGACAAGCTGACAAGTAAACAAGTAAACGAGTTGACGAGTTGACGAGTTTTAGTGGATAAAACCAAAGTAACTTGTCCCGTCACCTTATATTATATAGGTCACAGGACAAGTCAATATCCAAACATACTCCAGCTTTGTCAGCAGCCTGGCGCTTCACTGCGCTTCCCGCATTGTCCGCCATGCCGCCTCACGTGTCTATATGTTTACAAGTTCTCCGTCTCTATCAGGCGCGTCTGATCATCTCACGCATGATTTCAGTCATGAGTGGCTGGGCGTTGTTGGCAGCCACCTGCACCTCCTCGTGGCTCACCTCCACCGGTGTGTCTTCGAGTCCGAGGTCGGTGATGATGCTGATTCCGAAGGTCTTGATGCCGCAATGGTGTGCCACGATAACCTCCGGCACGGTGCTCATTCCCACAGCGTCGGCTCCCATGCGGTGATACATCTTGTATTCTGCAGGAGTCTCGAATGTAGGTCCCTGCACTCCCATATACACTCCATGCACCACTCTGATTCCCTTCTCCCGGGCGATGTCTTCTGCCTGTTTGATGAGGGCGTGGTCGTAGGTCTCGTGCATATCCGGGAAGCGTGGTCCCGTAGGGAAGTTCTTTCCGCGCAGCGGATGCTCAGGGAAGAAGTTGATATGGTCTGTGATGATCATGAGGTCTCCGATCTTGAATTCCGGGTTCATGCCTCCCGAGGCGTTAGACACGAAGAGGGTCTTGATGCCCAGTTCATACATCACGCGGATAGGGAATGTCACCTCCTTCATATTGTATCCCTCATAATAGTGGAAGCGTCCTTCCATCGCCATGATGTCTACGCCTCCGAGCTTGCCGAAAATGAGTTTTCCGGCATGGCCTTCCACTGTAGATACAGGGAAGTTAGGGATTTCAGAATAGGGGAACTCATAGCTGTCAGTTATTTCTGAAGCTAATTGTCCGAGTCCTGTTCCCAGAATTATCGCTGTTGTCGGACTTGTTGTCATCCTTTGCTTTAGCCAGGATGCTGTTTCTTGAATTTTTTCGTACATAGCCAATAATATTTTCGTTAAAATCTTCTTCTTGGTCTAACATGAAGCCCACTTCCACGGGCAGCACGTTGATATTCTTTTTCACTTCGTCGCTCAGCCCTTCCATTCCGCAGAGTCTGGCATTGTCTTTCTCCGTGGTGACAATCATCTTGTCGTTGCCTTTCAGCTCCTCGAATTCAGCATTGATGCGGTGGATGTCGGCATCGGTATACTGATGGTGGTCGGGAAAGGTGAGCGGTGTGATGCGCTCCGTGTATGGCTTCAGGTCTACTATCATCTGCTGCGGCGACGCTATTCCCGTGAGCAGCAATATCGAGGTATCGCCGGTCAGGGTGTCGAGTCTTCTGTCCTCACCGCCGTATATAGGTCTCAGACTGCCATATTTCAGCGTGGTGAAATACAATTTTTGGTATGGGAAGAGGTTCATCGCCTTGGTTATGACCCTGAACTCCATAGGTTTGAGGTCGGCGGGACATTTCGACACTATCACGATGTCGGCTCTCGCCTTCCCCTTCTGCGGCTCTCTGAGTCTTCCTGCCGGCAGCAGTTTGTCATACATTATCAGTCTGTGATAGTCAACGAGCAGTATATTCACTCCCGGCTTCACGTAGCGGTGCTGATAGGCATCGTCGAGAAGTATCACGTCGGTGTCTGACGTCTCCTCATTTGCCGTCAGCTGGTCGATGCCATGACAGCGGTTTTTGTCAACAGCCACATAGATATCGGCGAATTTCTTCTTCATCTGATACGGCTCGTCGCCAATGTCGCTCATCGGCGTATCGGCGGTGGCAAGCATGTATCCCTTGCTCTTGCGTTTGTATCCGCGGCTTAGCACAGCCACTTTCACTTTGTCTTTGAGCAGATTTATGAGATACTCCACGTGTGGTGTCTTGCCGGAGCCTCCCACGGTGATGTTTCCCACGGAGATTACGGGGATGTCGAAGCTGCGGCTCTTCAGCATGCCCATTTCGAACATCTGGTTTCGCAGCCTCACTCCCGCTCCGTAGATCCAGCTCAGCGGCAGAAGCCAATCGTTGATTTTGATGAAATCACCTTCCATATCTGTTGTGGAGTTATTGTTTTTTCGCTATTTTATTGTTATGACATAAGGCATGCGTGCCTGGATTGCCGACTGCCGGTTGATGTTCTTCAGCAGCATGAATGTAGAGTAGTATTCTCCCATCGTCATGCGCATCTGCTCGTCGATGTAGCTGCCCGAAGAGAATCCGTTGTCCATCAGGTCGTCCATCCAACTTGCCTTTGCAGGATATTCGGCAGTATAGTATTCATCCACCTTCGCGAGTTTCGCAGCCTTTGCCACGGCGTCATCAAGTCCGCCGAGCTGGTCTACGAGCTTTATCTTCAGCGCATCCTGTCCGAGCCAGACTCTGCCCTGTGCTATCTTCTCCACAGCATCGGTAGAGAGACGGCGTCCGTCTGCCACGCGCTGGCGGAAGAGTTTGTATCCGCGGTCGATATATGCCGAGAGATAACCCATCTCCTCTTCAGAGAACGGACGTGCCATGGTGCCGAAACCGCTGTTCTTGTTTGTCTTCACCTCGTCGAACTTCACTCCGAGCTTCTCGGTGAGCAGTCCGCTGGCGTCTGGGAACATACCGAAGATTCCGATGCTTCCCGTCAGCGTGGTTGGTTCTGTCACAATCCAGTTGGCTGAGCAGCTCATATAGTATCCGCCTGATGCTGCCATTCCGCCCATTGAAACCACTACCGGCTTCTTTGCCTTCACGAGCTGCACGGCTCTCCATATCTGTTCTGAAGCATAGGCGCTGCCGCCTCCCGAGTTTATCCTTATCACCACAGCCTTCACGTCGTCGTCATCGGCAAGGTCGCGCAGGTCTGCCGACACCTTTGTGCCGTCGATCACGTGGCTGCGAGATGCCATTCCTGTGGCGTTGTCCACGATGTCGCCATAGGCGTAATACACGGCGATGCAGTCTCCGTCGTCAGCTCCGCCGGGCACTCCTGCCATTCCCGTTATGCCTATAGTGTTCACGTCGTCGTCATCCTTCAGGTTCATCAGTTTCTTCACCTCTGCCTTGAGCTGGTCCACATAGAGCAGCTTGTCAACGAGTTTGTATTTCACGTAGTCTTTAGGATCGCCCAGCGTTATCATGTTGTCGGCATACTGGTTGAGCTGTGCCACGGTCACCTTGCGGCTCTTCGCCACGTCGGTACAAACCGTGTTCCATATTCCGTTGATGAATGCAGACACCTGCTCCTTGTTGGCGTCGCTCATCTTGTCGCCGGTGAACATCTCGGTAGCACTCTTGTATGCTCCCACTTTCACCACCTGCATCTTGACACCGAACTTTGCCATCAGGTCTTTCACGAACATAGTCTGCGAGCAGATTCCGCTCCATTCCACCTGACCGCTGGGGTTGAGATACACTTTGTCGGCAACCGACGAGAGGTAGTATGTGGCCTGTGTATACACGTCGCCGTATGCCACTATCCACTTGCCGCTCTTCTTGAAGTCTACCAACGCCTTGCGCACCGCCTGCAGCGAAGCGTAAGAGTCAGAGGCGAAGAGTCCCGACTGTATGTAAATGCCCTTCACCTTGTCGTTGTTCTTTGCCTTCTTGATGGCGAGCAGCAGGTCGTCGAGTCCTATCACGTCGGTTCTGCCGCCGGAGAGCACCGTCATGAAGTCGTCTTCGGCACGCTCCTGCAGCTGTCCGTTGAGGTCTATCACGAATACCGTGTTGTCAGCAACGTCCTTTGTGGCACTTGACGAGGCAATCATGCCCACGATGCTCATCACGCTCATCACTCCCACTACGAGGCAGAAGATCATGATACCTACTACCGTAGCTCCTACTTGCTTGAAAAATTCCTTCATACTCTTTCGTTTTAATGTCAATACTACTTATATAACGCTGGCAGTATCTGAAAAACTACAGCATAGTTGACATTTATTTCATTTTTCTTTCCTTCCCGCCCCTACTCTATGGTGACGGTCACGGGATTGTCGAGTTCTTTTTTCCATTGCTTCATCCATGCGAACCACTCCTTGGCGTCCTTATAGCCGAAGGTTTCCTTGTCGCAGGTGAACGCCATATTGTATGTGAGATAATTGCCGTCTGCCGTGTGCATGACATAGAGATACTGGTCTTTCTCCGTCGTCGGCTCGCTATCCACATATTTCTCCGGCACGTTGACTGCCAGACCTACCACGATTTTCGGTTTTCCGGCTATCGAGTCCTTGGCGCCGTTAGGCCAGTTGCCGCCCCAGTCGCCCACGAGTCCGCGATGGTCGGAATACATCTTGTCGTTCAGATTGATGACTCCCGTGGCAAACTTCACGCCTTTTGCCGGCGTGTCCATCCAGACATGCACCTCGCAGTCTCTGTGTCCGGCATAGATTATCACGTTCTGCCTCATGTTGAAGGTCTCGCCTGAGAGCTGCCACCCCTCGTCGGTGAGTTCCACGATGGTGCGGACAGGACCGCTTGCCACCATACGCTGGCCTCTCGACAGCACCGGACTGACCATTGTCGGCTTCTCGCCGTCCCAACCGCGCAGGGCTCCGAGTCCCACGGTCTTGCCTGCCCAGAGCACATCATCGCCATATCCGTCGGCAAGCTGCTTGTCGTCGGGATAGAACTGGCTTGTTTCGAGTTCGAGCTGCTTCTTGTACTTGCCGTAGAGGTCGAAGGTCTGGCGCTCGTCGAAATACACTCTGTATGCCACGAGTTCTGATTCGAAATCGGCTCCATGGTGGTGCAGGAGATGGAAGACGTCAACACCTTCGGGCGCTGAAACCGAGTGGATATACGAACGGAAGCCGTTCTTCACCTTCGTCTTGTTGTCTCTCATTATCATGTCGCCGTATGTGCGGCGCGGATAGTTGCGGTCTGCCTGCTTTTCCGAATACAGGTCTACGGTGACCACCTTCTTGCCCTTGGCGTCCATGTCGATCACGAAGGCGAGTTCGTCATTGTGCAGGTCACGGTCCAGGTCGTCTATCTGCGACGCCACTTCTCTGCCCTCGCATTTCACCACTGCATCCTTCACGTTGAAAGGAACGTCTTTCAGCTGCAACACCACCGGAACGTCTGTCCGCTCTACATTGAGCGGATTCTTCAGCGTCACGGTGAGTGTCTTGGTATCGGCGGCTGCTTCAATAGCGCCTGCCGTAAATACAGTGAGGCAGAGGAGCCTCACGATATTGCTTTTCTTCATCATTTTGCTTGTTTCGACAGAGCTGCGAGTTTACACTTGCTACTCTTTGATTAGTCTTATTATATAAGTAGTATGTCTTTCTCCCCCACCTTACAGATAGGGACTTTCGGAAATCAGATCACGACTGCCGTACCGCTGCAGACCACCATCAGCATGGAGTTGCCTGAACCCACGGTCTCATAACTGAGGCGCACGCCCACAACGGCATTGCCGCCGAGATTCACGGCATGCTGCTCTATCTCACGGAAGGCGTTGAATCTCGCCTCGGCAAACACCTGTTCGTAGCTTCTGCTCCTGCCGCCGAAGAAGTCACGGATACCTGCCATAAAGTCTCTGATGGCATTGGCGCCGATTATCACTTCGCTGGTCACAATGCCCTTATATTCCTTAACCGGATGTCCCTCTATAGAGGGTGTTGTAGTTATAATCATTTCCTTTTATTTTAGTCAATACATAATTTGGGTGCTAAGTTACACATTTTTATTATTATTACCAACTTAAATAGCACATTTTCATCTTCTGTAACGGTTTTCATAACAACGGTCATTTAGCAATAGATGTCATGGCTTCTTATTTCTATCATTCACTGGATGCAAACAAGCGGAAAACGGGGGCAAAGTCGGCGGTTTGTAAATGTCAATCATATTGTTTTAGGGTAAAAACCCACAGGTTATTAAACCTCAACCCGAAGCATAGAAAATAAAACCTCAGCAAGAAACATAAAATATAGCTTCAGCCCGAAGCATAGTAAAACGATGCTTAGGACTTGAATTGTCAAAAAACTGGTATTCTTCAACCGAAAAGAGTTTGTCCTAATAATGCTTTGCATCTCCTTTACATACGTTTTCATTTCATGAATATTTTGGGCACTTTTCCGGAACGGGTTCTGCCCAACTGGGGCAAGCAGCGTGCCCAACTGGGGCAAGCACGTTGCCCAACATGGGCAAGTACCGTGCCCATTTCCAGTGTGTTTTGTTCTCCTTGCCAATGACTATGATTTGGCCATCGGGATATTCGCAAAACAAATGGCAAACCAGAGAGAGGGCTGATTATATGCAGCTTGCAAAAGCTATACCGGACAGCAATATGTGAATAATGATATTTAGGGAAATATAAGGAAGATGTAGATGCATATATGATACTATGAGATTACCATAACAAAAAAAAATGAGAGACAAGCAATCGAAACACTTAATTTTGTATCGTTGTTTGGAAACAATATATTATCTTTGCACTATAAATCAAACAAGATGGGCATCAACAAACTAAAAGTGGTGTTGACAGAAGAAGCAAAAGCCTTTTTGGATGAGCAACCATTCAAGGCTCAACAGAAGATATATTATAACATCTTCAAGGTTGAGGAAGGGGTG
>CAVBFA010000109.1:0-9223 GCA_963594595.1 Oscillibacter sp.
GATATTAGCAACTTTTATTCATATCGATCAACATAACTTAATTCCGCCAACGGGTAAAGAGATAGATAAATATAAAGAGGAATAACATATGTAGAACAGACACCAAGCACAAGAAAACAAGGATATTAATAACAGATGGAAAGTTATTTTGCCAAATTATTTTCCTATTTGAAATTAATTATATACTTTTGCATAACATATAGTTTCAGACAAGCACCAGGACACATAATCCACAACATCCCCGATGCCGAACCGGAACAAAAAGAAGACAAAGGAACAATCAACCAATTGGTACAAACAACCAATCCATATTCATTAACTTAATAAGAATCGCTTATGAACAAGATTCCTACTTTATTGGCAGCATCACTGGTGGCCCTGGCAGCATGGGCACAACCCTCAACAAGAGTAAACGACACGAAGCCTTCCGGCAACAGCCCCATACGCCTCGCGGCAAGCAAAATGGCACACAATGCAAAAAAGACCAACCTGCTGATTCCGGACTGGAAGAGGAATGCAATGAAGCCTGCAAAGGTGAGGAAGGCAGCCGGCGACGGACCGCTGATAATGGAACAGCCAGAAGGAACACTCTTCAGCAACCTGTATGCTGAAGGACAGGGATATTATCCTTACTGGGACTTTGCCGTGGAAGCTGACGTGGATGCGGCATTGGGAAACTACGTATTGTGCGACAACGGCGATATTTTTATCCGCAACGCCATCTGCACCATGCCGAGCGGAGCATGGATAAAGGGAACAAAGGCTGCCGACGGCACCATCAACGTGGAACTGCCACAGAAATACTACTCACAGCCGGTGCTCGACGACAACGGTGAAGAGACGGAAGAAACGGAATATTTCTATGCCTGGAGGATGATAATGGAAGAAGTGGACGTGGACGGACAGGAGGGACTGACGATGACTCCCGACGAGACCTCACAGACCATTAAATATGTATTGCGCAACGACTCGCTGATACGTGTGGACACGGCAAAGGTGTATATGGCTGTGGGCGACGAGACGGGTACATGGACGGGATTCGGCGACCATATCAACCAGATGAGTCCTGAGACAATGCCAATAGCCACACCTCCAGCCGACGCTGCGGTGACGAAATACCTGATGACATACTCTGCCGACGACGTGACGGCTGACTCACGCTGCGTTGACGTTGCCATAAAGGGCGACGACATATATATGGGCAGCTTCACCAACGATGTGGACAACGCATGGATAAAGGGAAGACTCGAAGGAGGTAAGGCGATATTCACCGACAGAGCCTACATCGGCATCAACCATAACGACAGCTGCCACGCATACTTCAGTCCGGCAGGCTACGTGCAGCAGGACGGCGACTACGGCATCGTGGACAGTATATATATCGAGAAGGACCTGGTGTTCGACTGCAACACGGAGAGCAACACCATGAAGGCGGAAGGTACACTCCTCGTAAACAACGGCAAGAAATTCATATACCCTGCCGCCCACTACAACGCTCCGAGCCTGAGATTGTTCAAACCGGTGGCTGCGGCTCCTGCCGACCCTGAAATCGTGGACTTCCAGGACTACGACAGCGGATACGGATATGGCAACGTGGCGTTCACACTCAGCAGCACATCTGCCGACGGCGGCGACCTCGATCCTGCCAAGCTGTACTACAACATATACTTCGACAACGACCTCTTCACTTTCCGCAAGAGCGAATACACAAACCTGCCGGAAGACGAGATTACCGACATGCCTTACGGCTACAGCGACAAATGGGACATTTTCAGCTATGGCAACAAGCGCTCTATGTATTTCTACAAGTCTGACTACACGAGCTTCGGAGTGCAGGCTCTCTACAAGGACGGTGACACGGTATACAGGTCAAACATCGTGAGATACGGAGAACTTGACGGCATCAGCGCTACCGAGGCTGCCAATGCCAAGAGCATGGAATACACCGACCTCTGCGGACGCAAGGTGAAGTCTCCTTCGACCGGCATCTACATCATGACCACAAAATTTGCAGACGGAACAAAGAAATCAGTAAAGGTGATTAGATAAGAAGGATAATGTGATGTTTTGCGGATAAAGCAAAACTCGGCGATGCTCCGACGCATCGATGATTTTATAGTGATACTTTCCTGGACGCTTTACAGGAAAGTATCACTTTTTCATTTGACATCTTCACTCCCCACTCAGCCATTTGGACTTGCTTGGGTTTTGTTTTTTTAGATGAGGGGACTTGTTTGACCTTCAGCCCCAACCGGCAATTTGGCGGTTTGGGCTCACAAGAGCGATTTCTTCTTGGCAAGCAGCAGTTTTCTGATTCTCTCCGCTTCCTTATCAGCCTCCTCCCATCGGCGCAGGGAATTGAAATAGCTGTCGATGTCGGCAAGTCCCTTGTCGTATTCTCCAGCATAGAGATAAGCCTGGGCGCGGTTGATATACGAGGCGTTCCATGTGTAGGCGTCGTGTTCGATAATCAAAGTGTTCTCGCGGATAGACTTTTCATAGTCTACGGCATTGCAATACATATCGCCGAGATTGAAATGAGCGAGGAAATTCTTTGGTTCCATTTCGAGCACAGCCATAGATGCCTCCACCACTTTCTGGCGCAGGCGCTGCTCCTCTGTCTCGCGTTTTTTCCTGCTCAAGTATTTCTTTTTATTGAATTTTTCAACATCACTTACAGCCTCGTGCATTCTGTGCTCTCTACGCCAGAATTCTTCTTCTCTGAGACACCGCTCCTGGGAGCTGCTACCCTTGACGATGGGCACCTGCATGACGGCTTCTGAATAGCTGACCAGACTACGCGGCAGAGAAATATATTTGGCGTAGTCTCTGTATAGCCTCAACAGGTTCTTGTCTTTGGAATCTTCCCTTCTGAATTCCCTGTTGCGCATCTGCAGATAGTAGTTGCGTGCCGCATATTCGTCCATCACTCTGAGGAACGCCGATTTGATTCTGCTCGCACATTCGTTTACCTTGTTGTCTATGGGATTAACGAGACTGTCCACCGTGGCACGCAACCGGGCATCGTCAAGGCGGTTGCTGGCGAGACGGTAGAGCGAGAAGATCTCCTCGGTGAACTCTGAGAGGAACTTGAATTCCACTCCCTCCTTGTGACGGAGATAGAACACATACAGGGCACGGGCGAGGGATGGCATCTTCACCTCGCGGTTGTCAAGTTCGGGTATGAATATCCGCAGGTCGTCGGATACGGTGATGTGCATCAGCGGAGTGGCAGTCTTCCGTGAGTCGTTTATCTGCTTCACGAGGTCTTCGCCAAGCGTATGCAGCAGGAGTTCGATATATCCTCCCTGCTTCAGTATCTCCACTCTCTCTCTGATTTCCTCGGCTATGTCTTGCATTTTCTTCTGGTCGTAATAAAAAGAATAGTCTGAAGCGTTGCTCTGATTTCCGTGTAATTCAGATTCCTGCCTGTCGTCGAGAGGGTATTCATCCCTTGGGCGCACACTGAACGGGGCATGTTTCTCTCCGCAGTAGAACCTGAAATATTCCTCGAACGCCTCCTTGATTTTATCGGGACAGCAGGTCTGCAGGTCCATATAGAAGAAGGTGGATTTTGAATAATTGACGTCATCATGTAATCCGCATCCAAAGTCTCCATTGTAATAGCCTAGGCTCAACAGCCCCGCCTTGCCGCCGGTAAGGTCCATACCGATAAGAGGGGCGAACATCCGGGTGAACTGTTCGGTGGTGATGCCGCGTATGCCGTCTCTCACCTCGCCGGTCATCGATGCCGCGTCGAGAGGGAAAGCATAGGCAAGGTCTTCGTCAGAAATGTTTTTCAGTTCGGGTATATAAACGAAATGGTAGTATTTTTCTGAGAATTTCTTACGGATATACTCTATATTGTTTCTGATGAAGGAGTTGAGAGGCTGGTTGTATTCCGTCTCCACATATACCACATAGAATTTGTCGAACAGCACAGGCAGTTCGTGTCTGCATTCTATCTCTGTATGCGAGAGGAGCTTCCGGCGTGGCGGCCATTCTTCTTCCTCGGCATTTCTATTCCGGAATTTCCACCCGTTTTCCTTCCATTTCTGTATTTTCTCCCAACCCGTCACTATGCCAAGATAGATAAGCATAAGGATTGCTATCACCAGCAAAACGGGCAGCAGCAGGGTGTGGAATATCGCCGTCAGGATAATCTCGTTGCGGCGTTCCTTTTTTGCACGTTCCTCCTTCGCTTTCTCCTCCTCTGGAGTGAGGGGAGGTTTGGACTTTTCCATATAGCCGTATAACATAATGTATTGAATTTAGTCGATAGTCAATAGTGTTTATGCAAATGTAATCATAATTTGTATTGCTGCGAAAAGATTTGGTGCTTTAGTTTTCTGCTTCTATATGATAAAAACAAGGTGAATGATAGAGTTTGTCATTGTTTTCCTTGTCTTTTACCATAAAATAATTAACTTTGCGTCAGGTTATATATTCCATCCGATGAAAACAACAAAAGAATACATATTGCTGATATCGTCTAAAGCCGAGGAGCTTAAGCGTGACTTCGGCATTAAGTCATTGCGCATTTTCGGTTCAGTATCAAGAAACGAGCAGCATGAAGGCAGCGATGTGGACGTTTGTGTTGACATGGAGTCCAAAGCCTACATGGTGGTCAGACTGAAACGTTTCCTTGAGGATCTTCTCCAATGTTCCGTTGATGTCATCAGACTCCACAAACATATCAATCCGTATTTGTTGGACGAAATAGACAGGGAGGGGATTTATGTCATCAGATAACAGAGTGAAAGGGCTATTGTTGCAGATAGCGAATGCAATTGATTTTCGTTTCGGTTAGAACTTACACAAGTCACCTTTAATCACTTTCCCGTTTTTAACTTTGATTCTATATAACATGATTGTTCGTTTTGGCCAAGCACGAGCATCTGACCACCTAAATAAGGATCTTCAACTATAGATGCATTTATCCGAATGTCATTCTTTTTCAAAGTCGCAAATTTTCCGCGGATGTAATCCTTGTATCCATTACAATCCAGTGATTCAAATACCCATTGTGAATCATAGACAAAGCTATTATCTAAATGCTTTATTATGAGTTCTGCATCAAGCATTTGCCAAGCCACACAGAAGTCTTCAATAATATTGTTCATAGTTATATTGTTGTTAGAATTATATAAAATGCAAAACGATGAGTGTTAATATACCGATGATTACAATCAATCGATTTATTATTATTGCTTTGTTCATCGATTTAAATTGAGAATCTATTGAACCTTTCAAGTTCTTCAAATCAGTCTTTATGTCATTACAGAGCCCTTTCGTTTCTGTTATGACAAAAATTTGATTATCAAGTTTCTCAATTGCCTTAGAAACATCTCCGATGATTTCTTCTGACTTTGTATTTGCCATATTCTTTTACTTTAATCCTCGTCATTATAGGGCTTACATTAATTGTCTCGATTTTACTTTTACTGTATATGCGTATAACATAATGTGTTGCATTTAGTCAATAGTCAAACGATGCTACAAATATAGTCATAATTTGTTTTGTGGCAAAGCGATATGCTGGTTTAACAGCAAAAATGTGAGCCATGCTTATTCTCATTGTCGCAGCATCTCTACAAATCTAAACAACTCTGATGCGAGATTGAAATTTAAAACGGACATTCGTTATTGTCAACACCTCTGTCATCAAGTATGACTGGTTGCAATTTAAGTTTCTCGGCCAATTGTTGAAGTACAGGGCTTTCGCTTATAAACTGCTCCAGTTCTCCTTCTGATGCAAATGACGATTGCTCATTTTTTGCATCATCATTAAGAGAGGACTTCGGCTTGACGCAGGAATTGCGTTTGAATAACGGTTCTTCCAAATATGGCGAATACCAGCTTTCTTCTCTTTTATAAATCTCAAGGATGCGAGGTGTGGTGAAAGGTTGTCCGGGACTGGATGCATAATTAAAATATTGTCTGTTCAAACGACTCAAGTATCTGTATTCATCGGGAATATTTTCAAGAATGACATCTACAAACCGCTCTTGATTCTCTGCGGAATCCTTTTCTGCCCCCAATGTTTCAAGATAGGCGTCGCATACAGTCTGATCCCATTTGAGAAACTTTGCTATAACATTATGCTTTTTCATCTTGAGAAGATAGAATATCGCAGTATCCATGCCCCATGCATAAATCACTCTATGCTCTTCTTTGCCATATTTCCAGAATATCTTTTCGCTTTTGAAAGTGGAATACTTTTCTTTGCATATGGCAGAGACAGTAGCAATCCATTGATATAACAGTCTTGTAGCTTCTTCATCCGTTATGCCGTCAGCTGTCTGAGACAGGATTGAGAGATATGCATTGATGTATGTGTACCTCGCCAACTTCTCCTTGTCGAATTTGAACCAGTCTTCATGTATGAACCTATTGCATAATCCGAAATACAATTCATCGTATTCCAGCAGTTCATCCAAATGCTTTTGAACAATATTCTTGTCAAAGAACTGAATCAGCAGTTTACCACATGATTTGCCTTTAAATCTGACCCATACATCTTCAACTGCATCGGAATAACAGGGATGCCAATTCACCACCCAATCTTTATTCCAGCTTGGTTTGTAGTTGTCCAATCTCTTGCATACCCATTCGGTATCCGTCTTGCCTCCTGTCAAGAGGGCCAAGCCAACCTTACGCTGTTCCACCGGAGGCAATTCCAAAAACGCCTTACGCAACTTTTCGCCTGCATATTTTACGCGTTTGCTCTTTTTGTTTGTGTACCAGTCGATCAGCAAATCCAAATCTTCATCTGTATTCTTTGGCAATTGGTATTCTTTGTAAGACAAACGGCCATCTACATAACTGTACCATGACTCTAATTTGAACAAATCCTTAATGATATCATGAGCGTTAGTTCCGTCAGATATATTGTCAAATACAACTGATGGTGAAAGGTTCCTACTGTTGTCCATAATGTAACTTATCTTATTTCGCACCAAGAAGAGCTTGGCAATTTGACATTAGGTAAAGTCATGGTTATTTCTCCTTGTTAATATCCCATTGCGTCCATCATTGCATCATACTCCAAAGGATTGCTTGGCATTTTGCCACACATTCCATCCGTCAGAGCATCCCATGAATCTTGTTCCGTCCATTCATAGCCGTGTGATTCTTCTTCATAAGAATCCTCATCATCTTCATCATCAAAACAATCTTCTCCATTATTATCAACTCCATCAATATAGGTATCACCGGTATTCGATATGCACAGAATAGGAGCGACAGCTTCCTCTCCGGCAATTTGCGCCAGATGTTCCTCCATCAGACATTCTTTCTGCATGTTCTCTTCTGCCATTCTGTTCATGACTTCTTCTTTCATCTCTTCGTCTCGCAACTGGGCGAGAGCATCGTAATAATTGTTTGTCATAATCATCTGTATTTATAGGTTTATATTTGAATCAGTTTTTTTCATTTGTCTCTTTATTTACCGCAAAGGTCAGCACTATCAGCAGAACCGCCACGGCTACATCCACGATATTCCACACCTCCCTGCCCAACGCTATCTTCACCAGCGGCTGGAACAGCAGGGCCAATGCTCCGAAGGTCCACACCAGCGCCTCCTTCTTCATTTCATAATACCTGTACGCCATATAGGCGAACCCCACCGTTGCCGCCAGCCTCATCAGCGTATAATAGCCGTAAGGCATCTTGAACAGACAGAGCAGCAACAGTACTGCCAGGATGATGTTGAGTTGTTTCATATTGTATGTCAGTTTATATTTATTCATTGGAAACAGGTTATCCTATCACTCCACAATATTCCAAATTCCTTTTATTGTTATCTTTATTCAATGCCACACTTCTCGTCAAACTCCTCGTTGGTCTTCTGCATCCATTCCGGAAGTTTCTTCAGAGCCTGATAAACCAGTGGCTCGGGCATTTCCCGATAGAAGGCGTATGCCATAGGACCGGCGATTGCAGCCAACGTGTCAGCATCGCCGCCAAGGGATATGGCGAGGCGCAGACAGTCCACATAGTCTTTCGAAGCAAGGAAACTGATTATTGCAGGACCAACACTCCCCGGACAAGTAGAGTCGAAGGAATAGGCGGGTTTGATTTCTTCATAACTCTTTCCAGCCCAGAAGGGATACTCCTTGTCGAGAATCTCCTGCCGGATGAAGTCTTTGTCCTTTCCGTTTTTCAGATGGAAGATACAGCGGGCGGCAACCACAGCCCCCTTTATGCCCTCCGGATGGTTGTGTGATGGGAGAGCCGTCTCCGTGGCAAGCCTTATACACTCCTCCTCCGTATGTGCCAGCCATCCTGCTGATGAGCACCGCATCGCACTGCCGTTGCCGAAGCTGCGATAAGGCAAATGGTAATGGTCGCCGAGCCACAGCTTGAACCTACTGCCGAACCCAGCGTCAATATGCTGGTTGCCACACATCCAGAGGTTTGATGCCATGTCCAAGCCGTGCAGGAAAGCCTCAGCACAGGCAAAGGTCAATACTGTATCATCCGTGAAACGGGCTCTCGACGAGAACATCTTCACTGCGTCGTAATCCTTGGTCCTACGACTTCTTCCCTCGTATGCGCTGCCGGCTATATCGCCGATAGCAGCTGACATCAACAGATTCTTCATATTCTTTGTTCATTAGAATTTCCGATGCAAATATAGGAAGGATTTTCATAGCAACAAAGATGCATGTGTAAAATATACACAAAGAACCATCCATTTAACTTCCTTTTGCGTAACAATTACACAGCTACATCTTTATATTAAGGGGAAAAAGCCTCTGCATCCACCCGTCACGGATTGAAGCGCACCGACTCAAGCAAGGGTTCCAGATAGTCACCTTTTCCCTTGTCGTATGCCGAGACAAGACACATCTTTCCAGTTGCCTTGTCATACAGTACGGCAAATCTCCAATACACGACAATGCCTTGGCCTGTGTATTTCCTCACCCTAATACACTTGGTGACCCTCTTGTCCGACTTCGTTACATCTGCAACGACAGCAGACTCATATCCTTCCATTTCTTCACCACCCAAATCTCTGTAGATCGAATTAATGTGTTCAGGCGAGTCATCACTGTCAAAACCACTGTTTAACGTAACTTCAGTTTCGGATTCGCCTAAAAGCAAAAACAACCTGCAACCCGCAAACACACTGTCTTTGCAGCTGAATCCTTTCGGCACACAGAACACGATGTTGCCATCTGTGCGTTGCCGACGTACATCATTGTTCTGTGTCTTTGAC
>CAVBFA010000109.1:9233-11562 GCA_963594595.1 Oscillibacter sp.
CCTACAAACACGCCCCGTTGCCGGAAAGTCCTCCAGCGACGAATCTCTTTATTCATTTTACTTTCTGATTTTTCCATACCAAACGTATTTTTATAATAACCCCTATAAAAAAAACTATCAACAGCAAAAGTCTTATATGGAATTCATCCCAACAAAATATTTCCCCAAGTTTTCCTATAACAGGTCCTATAACAGGAATTGAGACATAACAAAATTTGAAATCGAAGATATAGTACAATAGTAACTGCACGAACACCATCGTTAAAACCAACCCCATCGAAAGCATGATGAACATGAACGATACCATGTAAACGCTAAAAAGAAATGAAAGGAATGAGCCGATCAGTCTAAGAGTGTAATGTTTGTTTTCTTCCATATCTGTATCAATTTTCTTTTCTGAATAAAATACTTTTCACTTCGTCCCAAGGATAACAAGCGCGGATGGTAACAAATAGTTTTAGTGTCTTCATTTTTCGGATGTTTATTTGGGTTATCTGTTTTATGGATTCTTATTCCTTTTGTTGGTTGCCATCAGTGGGGGCTTTCTCCCGTTTCGGAAGCATATAAGAATATTGAGGTGGGAAGTTCTCCCTCACTTTGGTTACAATGTATTTGCAGAAATCTTCAACGTCATCAAATGAGGAATAGCATTGAAACGAGTCGATCATTTTTTCTTTCCACTCCCAAAAGAATTCCATTTCCTTTTTCATGTTAAAATCCCTCATCGTCTGGATTATCAATCCCACATTTGCCTGATTCAACAAAAAATCAAGGTATAAAACAGGACTGAATTCCTTTCTCCAATCCGGTACATACATAATATTTATATCACGTGGCTGTCTATAGAAACGTCCCCAATCCGGACTGTCGTCATAGCCAAAAAATTCAATTATGTTCTGAAACAAGGACTTGAGAATTTCATTCTTGTCTATCGGTATTCCATAAAGGAAACAGACCCTACAGTATTCGGCTCTTGAAAGTGCGTAATCTGGAAGATTGAGAGAAGGAGAAACGACTTCTTCCTCACCCCAAGGGGCTGTCTCGACAAGATATTGATAATAGCCCAATGTCTTGATGAGCAAAAGCTTCTGCGACAGGACATAATCCTTGCTTGTATTATGTATGATGAAGAGAGCCACTTCTTTTGTCTGCACAGACAGCCATCTTTCTTTGAGGAGTGGCATAAGTTCCGGAAACCACCGGTATTGCATTTTCAAAGATGCAAAGTCCATATCAGTCTTGCTCCCGTTCAGAAATGCCCTGAGCACCAGTCTCTTGTCTTTCCGGCGCAAGAAATAGAAGCTGTCTCTCAATATTTTTCTCGATTCAAGTATCTTTCCGCTTTTCCTATCTTGGAACTTTTTCAAAAGGTCCAGAATTTCTGAATGTTTGGTCTTCAATATGTATTCCATTTCGGTATGCTTTTATTTAATAGTCTATTATGCCGGCAAATTTACGACATTACAATCACCATACAAATCATTTGGGCATTTGCAACCTTGCAAACGCAGCGAGAATCCAGAACCAGTAAATGACTCTGAAATCACGCCGCACCATCTCATCGCAAAAATAAAAGTATAAAAATCAATTCTTACAACCGACGGGTGAATTATATGCATTATCTTTGCATAAGATAAGCTGCACCTCAGCATAAGAAATAAATCCATTTATTTCATTATGCATTCGGTTTGCATTATCTTTGCATAAGATAAAAAACTACACCTGAATAAAAACATAATCATAGAACATTACACATACAAAACATCATGAAGAGTATATTGGAAGGACGCCCCGCACTCAGCAGCGAGGTGGAGAAAATTGCCGAAGTGGCTGGATATCTGTGGCAAAACGGATGGGCGGAACGCAACGGCGGAAACATTACTGTGAACGTGACGGAATATGCCGACGAGGAGATGAAGGCTATGCCTGCCATCAGCGGCGTGAAACAAATCGGAGTGACGCTGCCGGCACTCAAGGGATGCTACTTCTACTGCAAGGGAACGGGAAAGAGAATGCGCGACCTGGCAAGACGCCCGATGGAGAACGGAAGCATAATTCGCATCCTCGACGACTGCGCAAGCTACGTGATAATCGCCGACAACGAAGTGATGCCTACTAGCGAACTGCCATCGCATCTCACCGTGCATGCACATCTCATAGAGACCGGTTCGCCATACAAGGCAACGGTTCACACCCACCCTATCGAACTGGTGGCAATGAGCCACAACCGCAAGTTCCTGGCAAAGGACGTGCTCACCAACATCCTCTGGAGCATGATTCCGGAGACAAAGGCTTTCTGTCCGCTGGGACTGGGAGTGGTGCCTTACGA
>CAVBFA010000110.1:0-3685 GCA_963594595.1 Oscillibacter sp.
TGTGTCTGACAGCAAATCTGCCCAACAGGGGCAAGCACGTTGCCCATGATGGGCAAGCAGCGTGCCCCAGTTGGGCAAGCAGCGTGCCCAATTTGATACAAATCGGTTATTAAGAATAAGCGTGCACTTTTTGAGACCTTCCATGATACTTCAGTGATACTTCAGTGATACATTTCTGTAAAGCAAATGGAAAAGTATCATTCCGCCATCTGCTTGTATGTCAGACGATTATGCCCAGATGGAGGCTCGAAAATGATACTATGATACTTTCCATGAGAAAAATCATTCATACGAAGACCACCTTGCCTACATGTTAACATCGGTTAAAAACGGAAAAACGTCGTCTAAGAGTGGTGAGTGTCTCGTTTTTTATCATTACATTTGCAAGCAAAGATAAAAAATACGGGGTGCTGAGAAATTGGCTGAGATTATACCCACATTAACCTGATGCAGGTAATGCTGCCGGAGGGAATTGATATAACCTATAATAAAGCCCCTACTTCATGCGGAAGAGCATGGAATAGGGACTTTTTCTTTTCCACTCACTTTCAGAGGCATTCCGTTAGAAAATAGATTTAGTAATCAGGCAGTTTTAATGTAGTATCTTATAACTGCTTGTGGGAAATCCCCCAACCGCTCATCACGGTTAGGCAGGATTCCCATCGCCCCGTAGGGCACAGCCTTGACAGGTACTAACCATAACTAAGGAAAGCAAATGAAAGTAAACATCAACAACAAAGAGACAGAGACCGCCGCCAGGAGCGTCGCCGAACTCGCCGAGGAGCTTCAGCTGCCGGCAAAGGGAGTTGCCGTTGCCATTGACAACAAGCTCGTCGCCCGTACCGACTGGACCACAACACCAGTGGGAGAGGGTGACAACATAGTGATAATAAAAGCGTTCTGCGGAGGATAGCCACATGATGAACAGAGAAGCAAAGGCAAACTTCAGTCTGCAGTTCATCTCCCACACCAACGGCAATACCACCTATCTCGACGGTATCAGGATGGCGCTTGAGGGCGGTTGCAGATGGATACAGCTGCGCATGAAGGGAGCCACCGACAGCGAGGTGGAGCCGATAGCCGTCGAGGCACAGAAGATGTGTCGGGAGGCAGGCGCCACGTTCGTCATCGACGACCGTGTGGAGATGGTGAAGAGGCTGGGAGCCGACGGAGTGCATCTGGGCAAGAACGACATGCCCATCAGTGAGGCACGCCGCATCCTGGGCGACACCTTCATCATCGGCGGTACGGCAAACACCATCGCCGATGTGGAAGACCACTGGAAGAGCGGCGCTGACTATGTGGGCTGCGGTCCGTTCCGTTTCACCACCACCAAGGAGAAGCTCTCGCCGGTTCTCGGCATCAGCGGCTACGAGGACATCGTGGCAGAGATGAAGCATAGAGGCATCGGCATGCCAGTGGTGGCGATAGGCGGAATAACCACCGACGACATCACCGCCATCATGACTACAGGAGTCAGCGGCATCGCCGTGAGCGGCACTATACTCCGGGCAGACGACCCAGTGGAGAAGACGCAGGAGATAATGCGGCAGCTGGCAATTCATGATCAGCAGAAGCCATAGGCAGACAAAATGGATGCATATATAAAATAAGGAGGGGTGGCCACTGTCCTGCCCCTTGACGGGAAGGACACAGAATGAGGTCCCAACTTCGTCAATTCGTAAACTTCAAAACAACATACAGAATGGAAAAATTAGTTATCGCAGGAAGGGAATTCAATTCCCGCCTGTTCCTGGGCACAGGAAAGTTCAACGACAACACCCTGATGGCAGACGCCATCAAAGCGTCGGAAACGGAAATGGTTACGGTGGCAATGAAGCGCATCGAACTGGAAGACAAGAACGACGACCTGCTCGCCCACATCACCCAGAACCCTGCTATCCAGCTGCTGCCAAACACCAGCGGCGTGCGCGATGCCGAAGAGGCAGTCTTCGCCGCACAGATGGCACGTGAGGCATTCGGCACCAACTGGCTGAAGCTCGAGATCCACCCCGACCCACGCTATCTGCTGCCAGACTCCATCGAGACACTGAAGGCAACGGAGAAGCTCGTGAAGATGGGCTTCGTGGTATTGCCATATTGCCAGGCAGACCCCACACTCTGCAAGCACCTCGAAGAGGCAGGAGCAGCCACTGTGATGCCGCTCGCCGCACCGATAGGCACCAACAAGGGTTTGAGAATGAAGGACTTCCTCCAGATCATCATCGACCAGGCCACGGTGCCTGTAGTGGTGGATGCCGGCATCGGCGCTCCGAGCCATGCCGCCGAGGCAATGGAGATGGGAGCAAGCGCCTGTCTGGTGAACACCGCCATCGCCGTGGCAGGAAACCCAGTGGAAATGGCAAAAGCCTTCAAGGAAGCCGTGGTATGCGGCCGCCGTGCCTACGAGGCAGGACTGGGAGCCATCAGCGACTGCGCCGAGGCAAGTTCGCCACTCACAGCATTCCTCGACAAATAAACCATATCAAGAATACATAACCTAATATCACACACTATGCCACAAGATAACAAAGCATACGCACAGAGAGAGAAAGCATATATGCAGGGAAAACTGTTCCCGGAGATAAGAGTGGGAATGACAAAGGTGAACCTCACCCCCACCGTGACCAAAGACGAGAATGGTATCCCCCACACTACGCCAAACGCTCCCGTGTATATCTACGACACGAGCGGCCCGTATACCGACCCTGAATACAAGGTGGACCTGAAGAAGGGACTGCCCAAGATGCGCCAGGCGTGGATAGACAACCGTCCGGCATGCGAGGGCGGCACCACACAGATGGCATACGCCAAGGCAGGCATCATAACGCCGGAGATGGAGTATGTGGCTATCAGAGAGAACATGAACTGCGAGGAACTCGGCATCAAGACACATATCACACCGGAGTTCGTGCGCGACGAGATTGCCCGAGGCAGAGCGGTGATACCAGCCAACAGAAACCATCCCGAGAGCGAACCGATGATCATCGGCAGGAACTTCCTCGTGAAGATAAACACCAACCTCGGAAACTCTGCCACATCATCAGGCATCGAGGAAGAGGTGGACAAGGCGGTATGGTCGTGCAAATGGGGCGGCGACACCGTGATGGACCTTTCCACCGGAAACAACATCCACGAGACAAGAGAGTGGATTCTCAGAAACAGTCCCGTACCGGTAGGCACCGTGCCTATCTATCAGGCACTGGAGAAGGTGGACGGCAAGGTGGAAGACCTCAGCTGGGAAGTATACCGCGACACGCTCATCGAGCAGTGTGAGCAGGGAGTGGACTATTTCACTATCCATGCCGGAATCCGTCTGCACAACGTACACCTCGCCGACACACGCCTCTGCGGTATCGTAAGCCGTGGCGGAAGCATCATGAGCAAGTGGTGTCTCTACCACGAGAAGGAAAGCTTCCTCTATGAGCACTTCGACGACATCTGCGACATCGTGGCGAAGTATGACGTGGCACTGTCGCTCGGCGACGGACTGCGCCCGGGATGTATCGCCGATGCCAACGACGCAGCACAGTTTGCAGAGCTCGACACCATGGGCGAACTCGTGACACGGGCATGGGACAAGAACGTGCAGGCATTCATCGAAGGACCGGGCCACGTGCCGATGCAGAAAATCAAGGAGAACATGGAGCGCCAGCTCGACCACTGTCATGAGGCACCATTCTAC
>CAVBFA010000110.1:3695-11528 GCA_963594595.1 Oscillibacter sp.
GTTCTACACCCTCGGTCCGCTCGTCACCGACATCGCCCCTGGCTACGACCACATCACGAGTGCCATCGGCGGAGCGCAGATAGCATGGCTCGGAACGGCGATGCTCTGCTACGTTACACCGAAGGAGCACCTCGCATTGCCAAACAAGGAAGACGTGCGTGTGGGAGTGGTGACATACAAGATAGCGGCACATGCCGCCGACCTGGCAAAGGGACATCCGGGAGCTATGGTGCGCGACAACGCCCTGTCGAAGGCACGCTTCGAGTTCAGATGGAGAGACCAGTTCCACTTGTCGCTCGACCCGGAACGCGCCCTGCAGTATTTTGAGGAGGCAGGACACACAGATGGCGAATACTGCACGATGTGCGGTCCTAACTTCTGTGCTGCCAAGCTGACCCACGACCTGAGGAAATTCAAGAAATGATGGAACTGACTTCAGAACAGAGACACCGCTACGACCGCCACATCATCCTCGACGGAATGGGACGTGACGGCCAGCGGCGCCTTCTCGATGCCAAGGTGCTCGTGGTGGGTGCCGGCGGTCTGGGTTCTCCCGTGGCGATGTATCTCGCTGCGGCGGGAGTGGGACATATCGGCATCGTGGATGGCGACTTCGTTTCGGTGGCAAACCTGCAGAGACAAGTGCTCTACACCACCGGCGACGTGGGAAGCGGCAAGGCAGAAACCGCCGCAAAGCGGTTGAGGGCGATGAATCCCGATGTGGAGGTGGAGGTGTATGAGACGTATCTCAACGAAGACAATGCCACCGACCTTATCCGTCCATACGATTTCGTGGTGGAGGGGACAGACAATTTCGCCTCAAAATATCTCGTCAACGATGCCTGCGTGATGCTTGGCAAGGGATTCACCATCGGCGGTATAAACAGATATTACGGACAGGTGATGACCCACCAGCCCGGCACGGCATGCTACCGCTGCATCTTCCCCGAACCGCCCGCCGTGGCAGAGGTGGAAACCTGTTCCATGGTCGGCGTGCTCGGTCCGTTGGCAGGCATGATAGGCACCGTGCAGGCTACGGAGACGATAAAGGCCGTCGCCGGAGTGGGCAGCACGCTCACCGACGCATTGCTCACACTCGATGCGCTGACGATGGAGTGGCGGCGCTTCGACGTGGGGCGCAACGAAGACTGCGCATTGTGCGGCAAGTCGCCGTCGATAACGACACTGAGGGAATATGCGTACAAACCGTGCGCAAAGAAATGATAACAAGAAAAAGAATATGTTTAGCGAAGAATTAAAGAATATAAGTTGGGACGAGACCACAGAGCGCATCGCTCACATGACCGACAACGACGTGCGCCGGGCGCTCGCCAAAGACCACTGCAACGTTGACGACTTCATGGCGCTGATCTCGCCTGCCGCCACGCCATACCTTGAGACGATGGCAAGGCTCTCTCGCAAATACACCGAGGAGAGGTTCGGCAAGACGATGTCGATGTTCATACCTCTTTATATCACCAACTCGTGTGCCAACTCATGCGTCTACTGCGGATTCCACGTGGAGAACAAGATGGCGAGGACCATACTCACGATGGAGCAGATAGAAAACGAGTATAAGGCGATAAAGGAACTGGCACCGTTTGAGAACATCCTGCTCGTGACGGGAGAGAACCCGGCGAAGGCAGGCGTGCCATATCTCGCCAAGGCAATAGACCTGGCGAAGAAATATTTCTCCAACGTGAAGATTGAGGTGATGCCGCTGTCGGCAGAAGACTACAAGACCCTCGCCGACCATGGCATGAACGGAGTGATATGCTTCCAGGAGACATACAACCGCGAACACTATAACCTCTATCATCCGCGAGGCATGAAGAGCAAGTTTGAATGGCGGTGCAACGGATTCGACAGAATGGGACAGGCAGGAGTGCATTCCATAGGTATGGGAGTGCTCATCGGACTGGAAAAGGAATGGCGCACCGACGTGGTGATGATGGCATACCATCTGCGCTATCTGCAAAAACATTACTGGAGAACGAAATACAGCGTGAACTTCCCACGTATGCGACCGGCACAGAACGAGGGATTCCATCCCAACTGCTATATGTCGGACAGGGAACTGGCACAGGCAACCTTTGCCATGCGAATCTTCGACCACGACGTGGACATCTCTTATTCAACACGCGAACCGGCATATATCCGCGACAACATGTGTACGCTGGGAGTCACCACGATGTCGGCAGAATCGAAGGTGAACCCCGGTGGGTACCACACCTATCCGCAGGCGCTGGAGCAGTTCAGCGTGAGCGACGAGCGCAAGGCGTCGGTGATAAACCAGCGCCTCAGAGAACTGGGACGTGAACCGGTGTGGAAAGACTGGGACGCCTCGTTCGACCTCTTCGGCAAACTCGGAAAATAATGAAGACAATAGTAATAACACTACCACACTTCTTCTCTGGAGAGGCTGCACAGATAGTGCAGCTCCTCCAGGGACAGGTGGACCTCGTGCATATACGCAAACCCGAAGCCACGGCGGCAGAAGTGGAGAAGCTGATAAGGGAGATTCCAGCCGGATGGCACGGCAACCTCGTGCTTCACGACCACCACGAACTTGCCCGGCGGTATTCCCTCCACGGTGTGCATCTGAACAGCCGCAACCCGCTGCCTCCAGAGGGATGGACGGGGAGCGTGAGCCGCAGCTGCCATTCGCTCGAAGAGGTGGCGGAATGGAAGAAGCGGTGCGACTACGTGTCGC
The DNA here is from genome assembly GCA_963594595.1 of Oscillibacter sp. Classification (GTDB taxonomy): domain Bacteria; phylum Bacteroidota; class Bacteroidia; order Bacteroidales; family Bacteroidaceae; genus Prevotella. The sequence continues at coordinate 6,409 of CAVBFA010000110.1, forward strand.
TCTCGCCAATCTTCGATTCCATATCCAAGCGGGGCTATCATTCCGCATTCACGGCAGAGGAAATCAAGGAAGCCCACAACCGGGGCATCATCGACGACAAGGTGATGGCGCTGGGCGGCGTTACCTTCGGTAAGCTCGACGATGTGTTGAGGATGGGATTCGGCGGCGCCATGATATTGGGCGATGCCTGGAAAGGCGTGTCCCGGGAGCTGACTCCCTTGGCACTGACGATAGCCGGATCCGACTCGTCGGCAGGAGCCGGCATACAGCAGGACCTGAAGACGATGGAATCGGTAGGGATTTACTGCGCCACGGTGATAACTGCGATAACGAGTCAGAACACGATGGGCATCACCGGTGTGATGCCGGTTGGCGGCAGTGTGGTGGAGAGCCAGTTGAAGGCGGTGCTCGCGGATCTGAACGTTAAGGCGGTGAAGATAGGCATGGTGCCCGATGCCGGAGTGACGCATGTCATAGCCGCGGCGTTGCGTGAATATAAGGCGGCTCACGACTGCCACGTGGTTTACGACCCCGTGATGATATCTACCAGCGGCAGGAGACTGATGGCAGCCGACTGCCTCGATGTGGTGGTGGAGGAGCTGATGCCGCTCTGTACGCTCGTCACACCGAACATCCCCGAAGCGGAGTTCCTGGCAGCAAAGACAGGCATAGCCTGTGAGGGCGGCGCTCTGGCTGGTGCCCTGCATACCTCGATATTGATAAAAGGCGGACACTCCGACGGAGAGGTGCTCGCCGACAGCCTGTTCAATCCCGACGGCAGCAGCCGGAGTTTCAAGTCGGAAAGGATTGACACACGCAATCTGCACGGCACGGGATGCACCCTGTCGTCGGCAATAGCGGCATTCCTGCTTAAAGGACTCGACATCCCGTCGGCAATCCTGCAGGCGAAGGCACTTCTTGTCCACGCCATCATGCGCGGCAAGGATGCTGGAATAGGTAAGGGAAACGGTCCGATATTGCCGGGAAAGCAATAGACAGACATCCAATCCGCTTATATTGATGTCATGGCAAACATAAACATGAATGCAGCTATTTTGGATTAAACGGGGCTTGGGTGTGATTAAGCGGTCGTTATCGTGGAATATTATGCTGACGGGTGGTTGAGGCTTGCCTCGTTCGTAATACTTTTTTCCGGCAAATCCTTAAAGATTGTAAAATTAATTTGTTATATTTGCACAATGGAAAAGTAGGAACCATACTACAAGTCAATATCCCCATCACACCGACTCGCCATGACGAATCACAGAAAAACCTACACCGCATTGTTTATGGCGCTGCTACTGATGTTTACAGTAGTGGCGGCAATCACTACCTCATGCTCACAAGAGAAAAAAGGCAGGCTGGAAGCCGACACGTTGTCGCTGAAACGTCTGCGGGCACTCGACGACTCCGTTGCCTTCCGTTCGCCGATGGCAAGGGCGATGGCGGAGCAGGGGATGAAAGAGGCGAAAGACAGTGCCGAATACTATGAATACTATATCCGCTTGGGCAAGATATTCCTTACGGAGTCGGAACCCGATTCCGCCACTGCCGTGACCGACAGGACTCTGCGCTTTCTCGAGAAACAGGAGAAAGATGCTCATACTGAGGGAATAATAGGATTTGCCAGAAACTGCAAAGGTGTGGCGCTTCACAGTTTCAGACGCCAGCCCAAGGAGGCGATACGCCAATACAGGCTCTCATACGAGGCTCTGATGAGGAGCGACAGGATGGAGACCGCACCCGACGTGTGTGCCAATCTCGCCGATGCCTATTCCTTCGATTCCGACTTGCCGAATGCGGCGGTGTGGTACAGGAGGGCGCTTTTCCTCGTTGACTCCCTGCAGTTGGAGCCCACAAGAAACATAACACTCTATATGGGATTGGGCAGAGTATATATGATGCTCGAAGACTATAAGTCGGCAAAGAAATATCTGGATGCCACAGAGAAGATGTATAATCTCATGAGCCCTGACATGCGGATATATCTCGTGACCAGCATAGGAAACTACCATTACTATAAAAAGGAATACAAAGAGGCGCTCAAGCAGTTTGTGAGACTGGAGAAACTGCACGAACAGCTCAATATGGAAAAGTCATACTCGATGTTCATCTGCAAGGTGAACATGGCGGACGTATTGCTCAATCTCAACAGACTGGATGAGGCTGGGAAGTATGTGGCAGAGGCAGACACCTTCTTCACGGCATGCGACGATGCCGTGGCACTGTATTATACACACTCCGTGGAACTGGGACTCGCCATGAAACGGGGCAATATGGCAGAGGCACACCGCCTTGCCTCGCTCAACGACACGCCGGAGAGCGTGGAGCCGGGACTGAAGGCGATACGCAACAAATACAAGCGCGAATACTATGAGGCGACGGGAAACTACCGTATGGCTTTCAGTAGCCTCTCACGGGAGATGCATGAAACAGACTCGCTCGTGCATAACCGCCAGCACATGATAGCGGCGGAACTGATGAACAGATTCACGCAGGACACGCTGCAGCTGCACCACCAGATACAGATGCAGCACAAGGAGAACGACGTAAGGGAGGCGCATTACGTGATAGCCGGTGCCGTAGGGTCTGTCGCCGTGCTTATGCTCGTTATAGCCTACGGCATCACATATATCCGCAAGAAAAGACTTGCAGGACAGATGAAGGTGTTCACACTAAGACTGCAGAACGCCAGAAACAGAATATCGCCGCATTTCGTGTTCAACGTGCTGAACAACAGAATAACCACTGCCGACGGAACGAAGGAGGCGGACGAACTGCTGCTGCTCTCGAAACTGATACGGCAGAACCTCGACCTGACGGGAAAGCAGATGGCTACACTCGAAGAGGAACTGGACTTCGTGGAGAACTACGTGAACGTGGAGCGCAAGACCATCGGCGACGACTTTGAATATTCGCTCACGCTGGGCGACGGAATAGACAGGAAGGCGCTGGGAGAGTTCATGATACCGTCGATGACGGTGCAGATACTCGTGGAGAACTCCATCAAGCATGCCCTCAGAGGCAAGGCAGGCAAGAAGCTGCTGCATATCACCGTCAGGAGAGACGGACGCGGAGGAATGACGGTGACGGTGGGCGACAACGGCAACGGATTCGATATCCGTCGCACTGCCTCTACAGGACAGGGACTCGACATCCTGCGCACCACGATAAGCGTGCTGAACCAGAGAAACAAGAGAAAGACCAGCCTTACGGTAAGGAACGTACATGACACAAACGGAAACACATGTGGATGCGAGGCAAGCATAAGCTTTCCGCAGGGACTGAGAGAAATATAACGAACAGATAGAAAGACGAACACTTATGGATATAATAATAGTAGACGACACACAGACGGCAATCGACGCACTGGCAAAGAAACTTAAAAACTATCCCAACGTCACCGTGGCAGGATTTGCCAACAACGGAAAGGACGGACTGGAACTGCTCAAGACGACACATGCCGAGGTGGTATTCCTGGATGTGGAGATGCCCGACATGACAGGCATCGACTTTCTCGGCAGGATGAAAGACGAGGGATGCAAAGACACGCTCGCCGTGGTATACACCGCTTATGGCACCTACACGCTGCCGGCTCTGAGAAACAAGGCTTTCGATTTTCTCATGAAACCAATAGACGGCAACGAACTGGAGACTGTGATGGCACGCTTGGAAGAAGAACTTGAAGACATCAGAGTGGAGCGTGAGCAGCTGAAAGGAAAGGACGACAAAACCATCGACATCGACGACGAGGAAACTGACGACGACTGCTGCAGAGAGAGGACTGTCACCAGCGCGCTGAAGAAGAAAGACAACAAACTGCTGCTCTATACCAACGCCGTGGACTTCAGACTCGTCGAGATACAAGACATCTGCGTGTTCCAATACAACCACGACCTGAGGGTATGGGAAGTGGTGGCGACGGGATGCGACACACCGATACGCCTCAAGAGATGTGCCAACAAAGACATACTGATGGCGCTCGACGAGAATTTCGTGCAGGTGAACCAGAAATACATCATCAACATAAAATATCTGATGGAGGTGAGAGACAACCAGTGTTATTTCTTCCCGCCATTCGACGGCATACAATATATAAAGATAGGTAGGATGTACCGACGCAAACTCATCAAGCGCTTCAGCACCATCTGATAGCATTATTGCCAATATGACACGCATTCTGCAATCTCCGTCTTGAAAAATGCCATTTTAGTGCTCCGAGGATTTAATTTATATCAAATTCATAGAAATGGAACATTAAAAAGACCTACTTCGCTTTGTTTACCCAAAATAAAGTGCTAACTTTGCCGATGTAACAGATTATGAGGATAACAGCCCCATATCCACAAAACTTCAGACAATAACTAATTTATAATTAACGTATTATACTATGGTAAGTTACAAAGAATTAGGCCTGGTAAACACCAGAGACATGTTTAGCAGAGCTATTAATGGCGGATATGCCATTCCAGCATTCAACTTCAACAACATGGAGCAGTTGCAGGCAATCATCAAGGCTTCTTCAGATCTGAAGTCTCCAGTTATCCTGCAGGTTTCCAAAGGTGCCCGCAACTACGCTAACCCAACGCTGTTGCGCTACATGGCACAGGGTGCTGTTGCATACGCCAAGGAATTGGGCTGCAAGCATCCTGAGATCGTATTGCACCTTGACCACGGTGACAGCTTCGAGCTTTGCAAGAACTGCGTAGACCTCGGTTTCTCTTCAGTGATGATTGACGGTTCTTCTCTTCCATACGACGAGAACGTGGCTCTGACAAAGAAGGTTGTAGAGTATGCTCATCAGTTCGACGTTACAGTAGAGGGCGAGCTCGGTGTGCTGGCAGGTGTTGAGGACGAGGTAGCTTCTGAGGTATCTCATTACACAAAGCCTGAGGAGGTTATCGACTTCACTACAAAGACTGGCGTTGACTCACTTGCCATCTCTATCGGTACAAGCCACGGAGCTTACAAGTTCAAGCCAGAGCAGTGCACACGCGACCCGAAGACAGGACGTCTTGTTCCTCCTCCATTGGCATTCGACGTGCTCGACGAGATTATGAAGAAACTTCCTGGTTTCCCAATCGTTCTCCACGGTTCTTCTTCAGTTCCTCAGGAGTATG
>CAVBFA010000111.1:0-11462 GCA_963594595.1 Oscillibacter sp.
TCTCTAAGCAGACCGACGTGTCGAGCAACTACTATAATAGTGGTTACTTCAACAACTACTATAACTATATGTACGGCTACGGCAACTACAACGGCTACAACAACTACGAGAGCTTCTACGACCCCGACAAGTACGTGAAGCTGTTCGGATTCTCGCTCGGATGGGGCAAGCAGCTGCGCTGGCCAGACGACTTCTTCCAGTTGTCGCTCTCGCTGCAGTACACACGCTACATGCTGAAAAACTGGAGCTACTTCCTCATGACCAACGGCAACTCCAACAACCTCAACCTAAGCATACAGCTCTCGCGCAACTCTACCGACAACCAGCTCTTCCCGCGCCGCGGCTCTGAGTTCACAGCCTCGGTAACTATCACCCCGCCGTGGTCGGCATGGGACGGCAAGGACTACAAGAACCTCGCCAACAACCCGAAGTCGGCTACATACAACCGCGAACAGCAGGAGAAGTACCGCTGGGTAGAATACCACAAGTGGAAGTTCAAGGGCCGCATGTTCACCGCACTCACAAGCGGACAGAAATGCCTCGTGCTCATGACACGCGTAGAGTTCGGCTTGCTCGGCTCGTTCAACAAGTGGAAGAAGTCGCCGTTCGAGACCTACTACATGGGTGGTGACGGCATGACCGGCTACTCTACATCATACGCCGAGGAGACCATCGGTCTGCGCGGATACGAGAACGGATCGCTCACACCGTACGGCCACGAAGGCTACGCCTACGACCGCATGACGCTCGAGCTGCGCTACCCGTTCCTGCTCGGCAACACCACTATCTACGGCCTCGGATTCATCGAAGGCGGTAACGCTTGGACCGAAACCCGCAAGTTCAACCCATTCGATATGAAGCGCTCTGCCGGCGTAGGTCTGCGCATCTTCCTCCCGATGGTAGGTATGATGGGTATCGACTGGGCTTACGGCTTCGACAAGGTATTCGGAAAGAAGGGCGGATCGCAGTTCCACTTCATCCTCGGTCAGGAATTCTAACAGCCGATGGCTGAAGGAGTTTTGAATTGTGAGTTTTGAATTTTGAATTGTCGGCTTAATGCCGATTAGGAATTGTTCAATTTAGAATTAAGAATCAGACTATGAGGAAATTAATGCTTATCTGCCTCTTTGCCATTACGGCGCTGACGGCAAACGCACAGAAGTACGCGCTACTCGACATGGAGTACGTTCTGAAGAACATACCTGCATACGAGCGCGCCAACGAGCAACTCAACCAGGTGTCGAAGAAATGGCAGGCTGAGGTGGAGGCGCTCAACACCGAGGCGTCTACCATGTACAAGAACTATCAGAACGAGATGGTCTTCCTCTCGCAGGAGCAGAAGAAGGCACGTCAGGAGGCAATCATGAAGAAGGAGAAGGACGCCAGCGACCTCAAACGCAAGTACTTCGGACCGGAAGGCGAACTCTTCAAGAAGCGCGAAAGCCTCATGTCGCCTATCCAGGAGGAGATATACACCGCCGTTAAGGAGATAGCAGAGCTGCGCGGCTACTCGCTCGTGCTCGACCGCTCAAGCAACACCGGCGTAATCTACGGTTCGCCAAAGGCTGACATCAGCAACGAAGTGCTGCAGAAGCTGGGCTACGCCAACTAAAGAGTTTTGAATTAGAAAGGCTTAGAAAGGCCTAAAGAGGCTTAGGAAGGCTTAGTTCGGCATAGAAAAAGAAATAATTAATAACAAAAAAATAAAAAGCAAAAATGAAGAAATTGATTTTAATGCTTATGCTGTGCATGCCATTGGCAACATTCGCACAGAAGTTCGGACACGTCAATGCACAGGAAATCATGCAGTCTATGCCTGAGTTCATCAAGGCACGTGGCGAGGTAGAAGCAGCTGCAAAGCAGTACGACAACGACCTCAAGGCTATGCAGGACGAAATGCAGCGCAAGTACGAGGACTACGAGAAGAACAAGTCTACAATGAACGAGACAAAGCGCAAAGAGACCGAGGATAGCCTCTCTCAGATGTACCAGAAGATCCAGCAGACAGCGCAGGACAACCAGCAGGCTCTCGGCAAGCTCCAGCAGGACAAGATCAGCCCTATCACAAACAAGCTCGTTGAGGCTATCAAGGCTGTAGGCAAGGCAGGCGGCTACGTTTACATCATGGACGTAACAAGCGGCATACCTTACATCAGCGAGACTCTCAGCAAGGACGTTACAGCAGAGGTTAAGGCTCAGCTCAACAAGACAACAAAGTAAGAAAGCACAGCTCTCTTACGCAAGCAGCGGCTGCCTTGGCAGCCGCACACTCAACCATTACTATTCAATTGACAACAATATAAAGCAGCAAAAGACATGAAGAAATTGTTCCTTCTCATCGTGCTCGGCATACTCTCGCTCACGGCGAACGCACAGACACGCTTCGGCTATTTCAGTTTCGACAACGTTCTCAAATCAATGCCCGACTATGTCATGGCACAGCGCAGCATCGACGATTTGAGACAGAAGTACGACGCAGAGATGAAGCGCGCTGAAGACGAGTTCAACAGCAAATACGAAGAGTTTCTCGACGTACAGAAAGACCTCGTGCCTGCCATCCTGCGCAAGCGCCAGGCTGAACTCCAGGAGATGATGCAGAAGAACATCAACTTCAAGAACGAGTCGCAGCGCCTTCTGAAGCAGGCAGAGGCAGACGCCTTCGCGCCGGTGAAGAACAAGCTCTACAATGCCCTCACAAAGGTAGGTCAGGCTCAGGGCTACGCCTTCATCCTCAACACCGACGGCGACGCCTGCCCGTACGTAAACCCCGAAATGGGCGAAGACGCTACAGAGCTTATCAAAGAGGCGCTGAAATAAAGGCTGAAAGCTGCTACATATTAGGAAAAAAGAAAATTGATAATTGAAATTACAGACCGCCGTGAATACACGGCTGCCACAGATTTCAATTATCAATTTTTCGCTTTATATAAAATAGAAAATTATGCCATTCCCCTCTAATCCCGGTCCAATCGGTGTTTTCGACTCTGGTTACGGCGGACTCACCATCCTTCACGGCATCCGCCAACTCCTCCCGCAGTACGACTATATGTACCTCGGCGACAACGCACGCGCCCCATACGGTTCGCGCTCCTTCGAAGTGGTCTACCAGTTCACGCGTCAGGCGGTTCTGAAACTCTTCAGCATGGGTTGCCACCTCGTCATCCTTGGCTGCAACACAGCCTCAGCAAAAGCGCTGCGCAGCATTCAGCAGCGCGATCTGCCCGTGCTCGACCCCGACCGTCGCGTGCTTGGCGTCATCCGCCCCACGGCAGAGGAGGTAGGCAAACTAACAAAGACACGTCATGTGGGCATACTCGCCACAGAAGGCACAATCAAGAGCGATTCGTACAAGATAGAGATTCAGAAACTCTTCCCCGATATTGAGGTTTCGGGCGTTGCCTGCCCGCTTTGGGCAGCGATAGTAGAAGCCGGCGAAGCAGACTCGCCCGGCGCCGACTACTTCGTGAAGAAGCGCATCGACCAGCTGATGCGCAAGGATCCGCTCGTCGACACCATCATCCTCGGTTGCACCCACTATCCGCTGCTCATGAGTTCGGTTGTGAAGAACGTTCCAGACGGAGTGCGCATAATGGCGCAGGGCACCTACGTAGCCAACTCTCTTGCCGACTACCTCAACCGTCATCCCGAGATGGAGCAAAAGCTCACAAAAGGCGGCACATGCCGCTATTTCACCACAGAAAGCGAAGAACGCTTCCGCGAAACAGCCCGCATCTTCCTACACGAAGACGTCAATGTCAATCATGTGAACATCGACAGCGAGAAGATGTAAGGGTGAGATGGGGAGATGGTTACGAATTTTCCTTTCTTGTATAATATTTGTTAAAAGAATAGCCTTCCAGCGTACAGCCTATACATTATTTCACTATATTTGCAACATGTTAAACCTAATCCGCACCTTATGAAAAAGTCTGTTTTCATATTATTGTGTATGCTGTGCAGCTCATTCATTTTCTGTACTGCACAACAATTGGACATGCAGCATAACATGTTCCGTAGCGGTGATGTCATAAAGAAGGTGTTGTGTACGTTGACGGAAGAGAGCACGGACTGTAAGGAAACAAAGCTATGGACAATTCATGGGAAGGATGACGATATGTCGGTTTTACAGAAATTCTACCAATCGAATGATTCTCTCCGCAATATATACTTCTCTGAACGGAATGCCTTAAACCATTTCTCTCTTGAGAATAATGTCTTGAAACTGTCAGTAAAGGAGGACAACCAAACATACATACGTTATGACCTGCGGGAGCCAATTCTCTTGTTTCCTTTTTCTTATGGCGACCGTATCAGTGGAATGTTCCACGGCACTGGCACTTTCTGCGACAAGCTACGTGTGCGCTCATGTGGCAGCTATTCGCTTTGCGCAGACGAACTGGGATCTCTTGTTACGATTGATGGTGACACGCTGCATAACGTGATATGCCTGCATGCACTCCGCTATGAGAACGTGAGTTATTTCCCACGTGAGCAAGTGCCGTCCGACTACGGCGTTTTTACTGATGACAGCATACGGGCATGCATAAGTAGTGACACACTTGTATTGCAGGAAGACTTTTGCAGATGGTACGCACCGGGCTATCGCTACCCCGTAGCTGAGCGTTGCCGGTATTCATATAGCGGACAAGTCATAGCAGAATATTCGTTGTTCTGTCCTCTTGAAGAACAGGAAAACCTTGACCTTGACGAGGCAAACATTGAGATTCGCCAAAAGGTAAAGGATGGGACGTATGTGCCTTACAGAAACCCGTCAAATGTGAACAGCGACAATATTATGGACTATCATTGCAGCATGGATGACAGCGGCAGAAACATACATGTGGAGTTCACCGTCAACAGCCCTGCGTCGGTGTCGCTCGTCCTTTCCAATTCTGAGGGCATGGCATTCAGAACCTTCTCCGGCAACTACCAACCTGGAGAGAATCACTCCGTTGACATCAGTTGCGCCGGTTTGCCAAGAGGTCAGTACGTCCTTTATCTTAACGCTAACGGTAGCGTGTCGTCCGAGAAATTCAACATACAGTAGTACTTGATGTTCAACACGTAATAAGAATATAAGGTATGAAAAAGGTTTCGCGTTATATTTGGTCTGTCAAACATATAATACTCGCAGTATTGTCTGTTATATTTGTGTCTGCGGCTGCGTATTCGCAGAACTCTGCCACCGACCTTATCAATGAGGGCACTCTGAAAGTGCCTTATACGCTTTCGGACGGCACAGTGCTGCCTTCGCCTGAAGCTGCTAAGATGCGCCGTTATGTAGACCACCCCGTAGCCCTCAACACCGGCGTGCTCTCAGTAAACATTCCTCTTTACACCATGACTGTCGGCAGCTACAGTCTGCCTGTAGCTCTTTCATACCATGCAGCAGGAATCAAGGCCGACGACGAACATTGCGAGACCGGTCTCGGATGGTCGCTGCTTGGAGGAGGATGCGTATCTCGCTCTGTGCTTGGCATTCCAGATGAGCAAGCCAAATCTCATATATCTCTAAATGAAACAGACCCCTCTTTCCTTACCGATATTCTACACTACAAAAAGGATGCGTGGTATGACCGTTACAGCTATAGTTTTGCCGGTTATTCAGGCAGTTTCATCATACAGGGCAAAAAGATAATACAATTGCCTCAAACCGACCTTGTCATATCGTTCTGTGGCAGCAATGATGAAGGTGTACGCGATTTTTGTATTACTACGCCTGACGGCGACCGCTATTACTTCACGGAACGTGAGCATACTGACTACAGGTACGTAAAGCAAGTCTACGTGATACCCGAGAAAACGGATCCATCTTATAAAGCGGTAACGGCATGGCGTCTCAGCCATATGATAACCGCCAATAACACAGACACTGTCCGTTATGAGTATTCCAAAGAACCGTTCTCACGTTGCGATTTTCAGAAACCGGCAGACTACCGTAGCTTTTTCAAACCCTCCGTTGGAATTGCCACGGAGAGTGGAGGAGGCAACGGCAGTTATTGTATGTCGCCGTCCGTTCATAGCGAGTATCCTGATAAACGTATCATTTCAGCCATCTCTTCGCGTACTTGCCGCATAAAGTTCACTCATGCCAAGTTTTCCAACACAAGTTATCACACTATCAATGGCATGCATGTAATCTCTCCTAACGGTGAAGAAGTAAGAAATGTTTCGTTCAATTACACGTCTACCATTGACGGGCGTGTATTGCTCAGCGATATAACCGTAAAGGATGGAGACCGACTTGTAGACAAACAGGAGTTCTCTTATTTCAGTGGACAGGACTCAAATCATACAGACCTTTTCGGTTACAAGAACTACAAGCCCTCACATCCTGAAAGGACAAGTTTCAGCGTTCTTGATACGGACGGCAAAATCAGTATGCTACGTATTCCGTATTTTGAATCTGCTAAAGGCTACACTCTGGAAAAAATAACAGACGGCCTTGGAGCTACGACAACGTTCGAGTATGAGCAAAGCGTATGTGATTCTCTTCTCCTTCCCAACGACAAGAAAGTCTCTGGCAACAATCAGAACGGAACCGGAAGCAACTCCAATACAGGCGGAAATACGGCAGGTGGCAACTTAACGTTTACAACCGACTGGATTGACGGTCCGGCTCCGGAAAAACCTGTTGCAGGAGGCTTTGAAATTATACCGCTCACTAAAGATTCGGTATACTATAATGTCTCTATAGGTCTCCGTATAAAGTCGGTTACCGTATCCGACCCGATAACAAATCGCACACGTATACGTGAGTTCAGCTACAGTGATCCAGTATGCACTGTTCCGTTGGAAAAACTCGGACCGTCTTCGTTCATCTCCATTGGCGGCACCATCATTTACGACCAATTTAAGTTAGTCGGCTACACATCCGGTGCTACGTTTGTCACTTCATGCCGTACCCCCGGTGCTCAACTTGAAAACGCCACCGTATACTATGGCTGTGTCACAGAGAAAACAAGCGGCACATCATTGGACAAGCCTGTATTGACAGAATACAGGTTTGACACATCCAATGTACAAAACACTTACAAGGGCAAATCCAACAATAGAAACAACGACATTACATCAAAACCAGAGCGTTATTTAGGTAGTCCTATCCCTCCTCTCAATATTGACATCGATGCTCGTCTCTCTGCGGAACGTGTTTTCGGACCTCAACTCATTAACGGATATGTCCAGGAGTCATTCTGGGAGAAGGCTCCACTTGTCTGCAAGACAACTTATCGCTACACGGATAAAGGCTATGAGCCAATGGAACGCATAGAGAACCGTTACAGCACAGACGGTGGCACCCAAATAAATACAGGTCTGTATGTAGAGGGACTCACACGCAATGTGAAGGCAAACTTTCTACATGAGGTTTATGAAAGCAACGATGATTTCAACTATTTCACCGTTTCTGTCATTAGTGGCAGGTTGTTTAAGGATTCAACCATAGTGACAACTTTCAACGAAGATGGAACATCGCGTACTGTAGCGGCAGCATACCGGTATGATGGTCGCGATAATACACACCGTCTTCATGGTGCTTCCTTAACTGACAGCCTTAAGGTTTCCGATTTGCATGTTCTGCAGTCCGTACGCTTGAGTTGCGGCAATTCGTCGGTGGAGCGAAACTGGTATCGTTCTGCCAATATAAATACAGAGTTCTACAAAGCAGTGAGCAGTAGGGGCATACGGATGCTTCCTGTTTTAGAAAAGTTTATTTCTGATAATAAGGACACTATCCTTGTAAGGAACGACTATGCCGATTTCGGAACATACGGTGGCGTATGTCCTATTCTCACCCGCATCATACACAAAGGAACGGAAGTGGCACGGCAGAATTTTCTCGGCTATGACCGTCGCGGCAATCTTCTTGCCACACGCATAAACAACGGCGTTCCTACATCATACGTCTGGGACACAGAGTCCTCATTGCCCGTTGCAGCTATTAAAGGCGGTATTGTGACTACACTACCTAAAACATCCAAGTCTGCGCTGTATTCAGATTCTGTCCTCGTCACTCGTTACGCCTACAGACCTCTTGTGGGCTGTACCGCCATATCCTATCCCAATATGCGCACCGTCAGCTATGGTTATGACGGGGGCAGATTGTCAACGATATCAAACACAAACGGCAATGTGGTAAAATCCTACGACTACGCCATATATGCCGAAGAACCACAAGAAGGCTGTAATTCGGTGACAGAGCATACCTATACGTCAGCAGGAAAAGGCACGTCCGTCACCACGTCAACCTATTACGACTCTTTTGGATGTCCGGTAAACGTCGTTGCCAAAGGTGCTTCAACGGACAATCGCAATCTTGCAACCCTGACCGAATATGATGCGCTGGACCGTACCGTGAAGGAATGGTTGGCTGTTCCTTGCAGTGCGGTGAACGGTCACATATCCCAATGCGACTTTCTCGGAAAGTCAGTATCAGAGTATGGTGACAGTCTTGCGTTCAAGGAGTCACAATACGAACTTTCACCGTCCGCCGAAGCTGTACGCGTCTGTCCGCCGGGTGTTGCGTTCAGCAAGCGACCGTACACAACATCATTCTTAGGAAACAGATATTCGGGCGCTATGTATCGTTGTAAGCGCTTTGTCCCGTCAAACGACTACACATTACGCGCCCTTGGCTATTATGCCGACGGCGAGCTGGCTGTTGTAAAGACTGTGGATGCAGACAACCGTACCGTATTAACCTTTACGGACTGGAAAGGCAACAAGGTGCTTGAACGCCATATCATAGATGAAAAAGATGGCGTTATGGCTGACACTTATTATGTTTATGACGCTTTGGGCAAACTGCGTTTTGTGCTTCCACCAGCCCTGAACGGCACGATGAGAAGCATGGGAAATTCTTTGGATATACGCTCATGTGAGGTTCTCCGTCGGTATGCCTATTTTTATCGCTACGACAAACGCATGCTTCTTGTAGAAAAGAAACTCCCCGGCGCAGCCCCCGTGTACTACATCAATGATATCACGGGAACCCCCGTGTTTTGTCAGGACGGCAATCTGCGCAATGTAAACAGATGGAAATTCTCCATCCCCGACCGTTTCGGACGACCCGTTCTGGAAGGTCTGTGTGATTCCCCCGACGCAGCGGCTGTGAAGCAAAAGTTCGTACATGTGTACAAAACAGACTTCGCCAATACCGCATCCTCAATCTGCGGCACGGGATATTGCCCCAATATAGCCCTTAAGACTCCGTCTTTATTGACAGCCAGCTATTATGACGACTATCGGTTCTTGGCTCTACAGCAGTTTAAAGGCTTAAACCGTATGGGCAGCCGTAACGCCCGTGGTCTGAAGACAGGTACGATGACAGCTGTTCTTGAGCCGATTTCATCTCAAGGTGACTCTGCAAGCAATACCAAGACCACACATTCAGAGATATGTTCTGTCGTTTCCTACGATAGTGAAGACCGCATTGCCTGTGTAGAGACTTCCAACATCTTAGGCGGAAAAGATTGCACCGTCACAAACTATACGTTCTCTGGTAAACCATCGTCTATGGCAATTACGCACACAGCGTCGGGCAGGTCGATGACAGAAGAGAGCTATAACTATACCTACGACGCCCTTGACCGCCCCCTGCAGACCCGTTATTCCATAAACAACGGCTGTAGCGTAACGCTTGCAGACAATCAGTATGACGAGTTCGGACGCTTGCAGACAGACCGTCGTAACGGCTCTGCGTCACTTGCCACTGAATACAGCTACAATATCCACGGTATGCCAACACGCATCAGCACTCCTCTGTACACAGAGAGTCTGTTCTATGAGCAGTCGCACAATGGCTCTACGCCACAATATGGCGGCAACATTTCAGCTATAGACTGGTCTGTAGCCGACGAGAGCGACACGTACGGCAAGCGTGGCTATACATTCAGTTATGACGGAATGTCGCGTCTGACGGCTGCCGGTTATCTCGAAAACGGCAAGCGCAACGATCATTTCTCCACCTCCTATAAGTATGACCTTATGGGAAACATCCTTTCGCTCCGTCGTGAAGGATTGCTCAACAGTGGCAACTACGGAACTATTGACGATCTAACCTATAGCTATAAAGGCAATCAGGTGGTGAAGATAGACGATGCTGCGGAAGAAAGCCCCAGCTACAAAGGTGCTATGCATTTCCGCGACTATGCCGACGAAGAAACGGAGTATACATACGATGCTAACGGCAATATGCTGACGGACAGCAATAAGGGAATCACAAGCATTGACTACAATGTATTGGATTTGCCACAATGTATAAGTACAAAATCAAGGGCTTTATTTAAAGAAGACTCCAACGATACCATATACTATACATATTCGGCAGATGGAACAAAACTACGCTCCACATACAAGAAGGCAGAGTATCGTGTATATCCGTATAATCCAGAAACCTCTTTAACCTCTTTTAATGTTGAGACAGGTTTAAATGTTGGTACAGTCGGTATGGCGAAGCCGATAGCTAAACGTCTTAAGACCAAATACTATTACTGTTCAAATCTCGTCTACGACAATGACAACATTTCCGCCATCCTCTTCGATGGTGGCTACGCAAGTGTGGATGACGACAATGGAATAGTAATGCATTTCTATGTAAAGGACCATCTTGGCAGCAACCGTCTCGTAGTGGACGGCAACGGCAATATCGAGGAGGTGAACCATTATTACCCCTTCGGCGCACTGATGGGCGACCGCTGTGGCGTGAGCCGAAACAAATACAAGTACATAGGCAAGGAGCTTGATACTATGTACGGATGGAACATACAGGATCATGAAGCAAGATGGTATGATCCGGTCGTTGGTAGGTGGATGGTTACAGACCCTTTGCAGGAAAAATATGCAAGTGTGTCACCATATTGCTATGTTATTTCTAATCCAATTAAATTCATTGATCCAGAAGGAAATGAATGGGAAGATCCTGATCAAGCGGAAAAACTAAAAGCAAAAATAGATAATAAAATAACGTCTATTCAAAAGAGTATTTTAGCGCAAAAAGCACGTTTGGAAAGTAAATGTGCAAAAGGCAAGGATTTCTCTAAACAAGAGAGGGAAATTGCTGATTTTGAAAGTAGAATATCAAAATTGAATCAAAGTAAATATGATATTGATTTATTGAGTCATGATTCTCAAATATACAAGCTAACTCCGGTTAGCGGAGAAGGTGCTCATAAGGTTAGACGCGAAAAAAACGGTACGATTTCGATTGAAACATCAGAAGAGGCTTTATCAATTCATGAAATTACTCATGTGAGACAGGCATTAGAAGCAGGTGGTCTTGAATTTTCTGATTCTGGTTTTTTGAAAAACCCTGGAACAAGAGCAAAAAGTTCAAAACGGTATTTTGCAATTTCAGAAGCAGAAATAGAGGCTTACAAAATGCAGTATTCATATAGACCTGAAAGTCTACCAATATCCGTTGCCAACATCTCTATAATAGATGTTCATTATGTAGGCTCTATAAA
>CAVBFA010000112.1:0-11423 GCA_963594595.1 Oscillibacter sp.
TGAGCTACAGTTAGATGAAGATAAATACCAAGAGGCAGTAGCGCTGACATGGCCTTTATTTGCTGAAGAGACAGCAAGCGGAGGTATCGAGGAGCCATCGTTTGGACCAATATACCGTGATTTTGGTGTCGTGGTACGACCGGTATTCGACCTCTACTCAAATAAATAAGTGTCTGATAAAAGATAATATTCAAGAAAGGAATCAAGTATGAACACAATACAGAACAAACCGCTCATTGCGCTATCAACTGGCAGATGGGCAAGAACAGGGCTCAGCGTATTGCTTACATCGCTCTTAGCGGTAGGCGCCCAGGCGCAGACCGCGAGCGAGGGCATCGCTGAACCGCCGCGCGACACCAACAAGGAACTGCGCACCCGCACATGGAGCGTCTACGCCCAGGGCGGACTCTCGTGGGCTAACGGCGTGTGGTATCAGAACATGGACGCTAAGAAGAGCTACAAGCAGTCGCCCGCCGTGGGCGGCGGCGTAGACTTCACCATCCGTCCGTGGATTCGCATAGGTGCCGACTATATATGGTCGCGCTACCGTCGCGAACAGCGCTTCGACAAGCTCAACACCGAGACATCGCCTGCCAAGACCTACGGCAACTACGTGATCAACACCCACAACGTGAAAATCGGCGTGCAGTTCAACTTCATGGAGCTGTGGCCCAACCGCAAGCCCCAGTGGCTCAACATCTGGCTGGGCACGGGCGTGGGAGGAACCTTCGCCCGCGGCAACGAATACGGCATGTGGGTGAGCAACACCATCACCGAGGGCGAGACCACCACACCGGTATTCGGCGACCTGAACATCAGCAACGACGCCACGGTGACCATCACCGGAAAGGTGGCGACGGCCAACCGCCACGAGAAGTTCAACAAGCTCTTCATCCCCGCCACGCTCCATATCGAGGCTGACGTGAGCCGACGGTTCACACTGGGTCTGAAGGGCGAGATGGACTGGCTGCTCAACCGCAAGGAGGTGGCTCCCAAGAATCTCATATATGCCCTTGCCACAGTGCGCTACAACTTCGTGAGGAGCCGTGCGAGCAAGCTGCGCGAGTTTTATGCCGGAGAGATAGCCTCTCTCAACAACCGCACCAATGCCCTGCGCCAGGAGGCTGAAGCCGAAAAGGCTCGCGCCGACCGCGAGGCTGCCCTCCGACAGAAGGCTGAGCAGCAAAACAGCGACCTGCAGCGCCAGCTCGACGACTGCCGTGAGAGCAAGAAGACCGTGGCAACAGCTCCCGAGCACTACGTGCAGTTCGCCCACAACAGCTCCAGCATGAGCCGTGAGGAGACAGACCGTCTGCGCTCGTTCGCCCGCAGCATGAAGGGCAGAAAGCTCGCCATCCTCGCCGAGGCAAGCACACCGGGCACAGCCAAGTACAACCAAACCATCTCCGAGCGTCGCATGAAGCGGGTGGTGAAGATATTGCGCCAGGAGGGCTTCGCCCCCGAAGACCTGCATCCGCAGACCGCCGTGGGAGCCAGAAACGGCAAGAGGAACTACGAAGGCCGCCGCGTGACAATAACAGTCAAGGAATAACAAAAAAAAGGAATAACTATGAGAACATTCAGATCAATCGTGTTGGCCGGTGCGATACTACTGGCAACACCGGCGTTCTTCAGCTCCTGTCAGGAGAACGCTCCCGAGATAGACTACGAGATGAAAGTCACCGTGGTCAACGACTTCACCAAGGTGGTGGACGCCATCAACAACAGTTCGCTCAGCAATGAGCAGGCGATAGCTAAGCTCGTGGCAGCCATCGATCAGATGAATGCCGACCAGCAGACCAAGCTCCAGGCAATCATGGACGCCATCACATCTGTCAACAACACTCTCGACACCAAGCTCGCCACCATCGAGGCCGCCATGAGAGCACATACCCTCTCAATGGAGAGCAAGCTGGCGCTCGTGGAGCAGGTGATCAGCAATATGAACACCACGCTCGAGACCAAGCTCGGTGCCATCCAGGCTGCCTTGAAGGAGCAGACCATCTCAATGGAGGCTAAGATGGATCTCATCAAGGGCATCCTCTCCAATCTGAACAACACGCTCGACGTGAAGCTCGGAGCAATCGAGGCTGCAATGAAGGAGCAGACGATCGAGCTGTCGGACAAGCTGGCGCTTATCGAACAAGTAATCAAGGATATGACAAACAGTTTCGAGACCAAGATGGATTTGATTGCGCAAGCCATACAGAGTCTGCCCGACTATTCTGACAAGCTTGCAGGCATAGAGGCTGCTCTCAAGAACCTGCCAGACTACAGCGCGAAGCTCGAAGCTCTGAACAATATCCTCGACAAATATGGTGCTGATATTGCAACCAAACTCGCTTCTATCGACGGAGCGTTCAGAGAGATAGGATGCGATAACGGCAAGTTGGACTGGATGATAAAAGCCATCGAGAAGCTGGGAGGCTACGGCGACAAGATTGACGCCATCAACGAAGCGTTTGTTGAACTGATAAAGACCATCGAGGCTGGCAACATGAGCGAAACGGACGCCTTGGCGGAGATTGCCAATAAGATTAAGGAACTGAAGCTGAATGCTGGCGTAGGCACGGCTAAGGAAACCATGGAGTATGTAGACCTCGGTTTGCCAAGCGGTATAATGTGGGCAAAATGCGACCTTGGCGAAACAAGTCCTGAAAAGTATGGCGCCACTTACGCTTGGGGCGAGACCTGGACAAAGTGGACTATCGATTATTATTACTTCACTGACATAGTAGAGGGACAATACACGAAGTATGACAGCCGTGACAAGAGATTCTTCCTCGAGAAGGAAGATGATGCAGCCTATCTGCGACTTGGAGAAGGATGGAGATACCCGACATGGAACGAAATGCAGGAATTGATCGATAACTGTACGGTTACGGAGTCTACACTCAACGGATGGCGGGGCGTGATGTTCATATCTAAGATCAACAACAACTACATCTTCTTCGGATACTACACTATAGGTGTATCCGATGGCAGTCGATGGACAAGTGCTGTAGTGGAAAGCAACCCGACACTGGCTAAATGTCTGAGTTTTGAAAGAAACGATAAAACTAATAAAATCGATGTAAGTCGATACGATAACGAAAGAAAGCTTCAAAGGCCAGTTCGTCCGGTTTACGTAAAAAGATGGGCAAAAGAATAACAGAACTGAATAACCACATCAACTCCTCTTCCTCAAGTAGGGAGGGGAGTTTTTTCGGGTAAACCCCAATCGGTCATTAGGCAGTTCAATTATTACAGCTCTTACGACCAATTTGGTTTAAAATTGGGCACGATGCTTGCCCATGTGGGGTAAGGTGCTTGCCCATCATGAGAACGCTGCTTACCCCGGATGGGCAGAATTGCTTTCCAAAGGTTGCCCAATACAGGCATATATTCCCATGGTTGTGTTTACAGAATTCTGCCAATACAAGCAATTCCTGACATCAGCAAACCATCGTTTATTTTTGCGCCCAAAATGGCTGCCAATAAAAAAAGCCACCCTCGTGCTCTCATATTACCTTTTTTTCATACTTTTGCATCTATAAGACACAGCACAGACAGTCTGTGTGGCACGATAATAAACTACAACATCATGTTTGAGAAACATCTGACTTACGACGACCTCGACATCACCGACCGCGAACTGCTCATACAGATGGGCTACGGGAAGGCGGAGGCTGACGACGACACCAGACTGGAGATTGAGAGGATGAAAGAGAGGGTGAGGGGTATTCTGAAGCCACGGTTCTGCTTCCACATCGAAGAGGAGGGGGAACTGGACTGCCACTCGAAGACGCTCACCACCGGCGGACACACGTTCGGCATCGGACCGATTATCACCTCACAGCTGCGCGGATCGGAGGCTTACGCATTTTTCGTGGCTACGAGCGGCATGGAGTTTGAAAGGCTGCAACGCCAACTGGAAGAGGAGGGCGACATGGTGAGGGTGTTTATCGCCGATGCCATAGGAAGCGTGATAGCAGAGAAGACCGCCGACATCATGGAGCGCTGGCTGCAGGTGTTCATAAACGGCAGAGGATGGAAACACACCAACCGGTTCAGTCCGGGCTACTGCGGATGGCACGTGAGCGAACAGCAGATGCTCTTCAGTATGCTGCCAGAGAAAGACCCTTGCGGAGTGAGGCTCACCGACTCGTCGCTGATGGTTCCGATAAAGAGTGTGAGCGGTGTGACAGGTCTCGGCAGGGAGGTGAAAAAGCTGGAATATACATGCGGATTGTGCAACTATGCCAAGTGTTACAAACGAAGGAAAAGGGAGCGGAAATAGGCGTTTGTTGTATGCATCCCACTTCTAAAGGTTTTTTCTATCTTGAGTTAAAGATAACAAAAGCGAACAAAAAAAACAGGCTTGGGAAATACAACGGATTGACTTTATTGCTATATTCGCAAAATACATAGAGATACACATTCTCAATCTATTGTTTATAGGTTACCATGCCGTGAGGCATTGACCTATGTGTATCATTTTTTAGCAAAAAAGTGGTAATAGATTGTTTGTAGTTACTGACGACGGCAAGTCGTTGCCGCATCGGGGTGTCATAAGGTTAAAACTATTAAAGGATAACTGCAAAATGGCACCCCATT
This sequence comes from Oscillibacter sp., assembly GCA_963594595.1. Taxonomy (GTDB): domain Bacteria; phylum Bacteroidota; class Bacteroidia; order Bacteroidales; family Bacteroidaceae; genus Prevotella. Next base: position 4,597 of record CAVBFA010000112.1, read on the forward strand.
TTTTTTGTTTTTCCCCTATAGCTTCCTACCTGTGCAGATGATTCCGCTGACATCAGCTTCCACCTATCCTCCCCCGTAGGGGAGGAACTGATTACTTTGGAATATCAATTGCTCTGGATTATCTGAATTTCAACAACTTACCCACAAACTGGAGTAACCTGCATCTCCCCTACGGGGGAGAACGAGAGGGGGCTGAAGACGACAATCGGAGTAATTCTGCATCTGACATCAGCCCCCACCTATCCTCCCCCGTAGGGGAGGGACTGATTACACTGGAGTATCATTGCTATTGATTGTCAATTGCTCTGGAATATCTGAATATCAACAACTTACCCACAAACTGGAGTAACCTGCATCTCCCCTACGGGGGAGAACGAGAGGGGGCTGATGTCAATAGTTGGAGTAATCTGTTCCTTCCCTTTGGGAAGGTTAGGATGGGTTATCCTACAAGGGAGGGATAGATTATTTCTCTGTTTCCTTATATATAATAGGGTTTGCACCACTGGTGAGTGCGAGGGCCTCAGGATGGTCCTTGATGTAGGAGTCGATGTGGCGCATGCGCTTCTCCTCCAGAATCTCGTCAACGGCAATGAGGATTCCCGTCTCCTCCACGTCGCCGAAGCCATCGTTGATGGCGGTGCCGAAGAGCTTCATCGTAGGACTGAGGTTCATGTATGCGTTTACGAGCGGCGGGATGTTGTAGCCCATCTTTCGTATCTCACGGTTGAGAATCCTGTAGTCTGCCTTGAAATCATCCTCACAGAATATCTCTTCGAGTTCCTTCGGGTCTGTCTCTATCTTGAGCGGCTCCATCGGTATCACGAGGTTCTCCTTGTCGTCGAAATGCTTCTTCAGGAAATACAATATCATATCCCTGCCCTTGCGGATATACGAGGGATACATGGTCATCTTGCCGAAGAAATACTTCACGTTCGGCATTATCACGGTGAGCGCTCCCAGTCCGTCCCACAGGTTGTCGAGGGCAAAGAGGCTCTTGGCTCCCATTCTGGAGCTCTGATAAGGAAGCGCCACGAAGGAGCGGCCCAGCTCAATGGTCTGCGGCATATATTCCTTCATGAACTTGTCGGAGAAATGGAACATGTGGCTCGTGGCGAGCACGGGCTGTCCGTTGGCGTCTACATCAACGTCGGTGCCAAGGATATAGCGATAGCCGCCGATGATCTCTTCAGCCTCCGGATTCCACACGATGAGCTGCTTGTAGCTGTTTGGCATGGTGTCGAACTCATCGATATCCATGCTCTTGCCGGTGCCGCCGCCAGCCTCTCTGAAGGCTATCTCACGAAGACGGCCGATTTCCTTCATCACGTTGGGCGCTTCATGAGCCGTTACGACGTATATCTCGTTGTTGCTCTTGTTTGTCATTCGCAGCTGACGCTCTGGAGTGAGCTCCTGCTTGAGCAATTCCTTATCTATTGGCTGGATAATCTCTTGTTCCATTTTCTGATGATATTGTTGTAAGAATATCTGTTCTTTCTTGTTACTGACTTGTCTTTGTTTCTCTCCCCTCTCTTCCATCACAGCTCATACACCTTGTCCTCCACGTAGAGTGCCCATTGCTTCGGTGTCTTGCTCTTGTCGAAGGTCTGCCACGGTATCGGCTTGCCTATCTTGATGGTGAACTCCTTGTGAACGTTCTTATACATCTCGTCGACGAGGAACAGCATGGCTATATTGAACTTTATGCCGAGCCTCTTGCTGATATTGGCAAGATTGTAGAAGAAGTTTGAGTTCTGCCCTCCGAAGTGTATCGGCACTATGTCGCGGTGGTATTCCACGCTCTTCGCCACGAAGGTCTTGGTCCACGGAATGTCGTGTATCCTGCCTTTTATACGCCTTGAACAGAGTCCGGCGGGAAACATCAGCATGTGGTTGTCGCTGTTGAATCCTGCCTCCACCATGGCTGGGAAATTGCGGCTCTGATGTCCGGTCTTGTTTATCGGTATACAGAGCGGGGCGAGTCCCGGCAGGTTCATGAGCAGGTCGTTCACGAGATATCTGAAGTTGCCGTCGTAGTGTTTTCCTATCACGGCTCCGAGCGCCACTCCGTCGATGCCTCCAAGGGGATGGTTGCTGACGAAGGTGTAGAGCCGCCCGTCGTTCTTGTCGGGCAGGTTTTCGGCGCCTTCAATCTTGAGCGTCATGTCGAGATACTTCACACAGTCTTCGAGCCACTCCACGCCGATGTGGTCCTTGTGCTCCCACAAGAACGCATTCACCTCTTTCTGGTGGATTATATGCCTAAGCCATTTGGTGAACACTCCCGGCACGTAGCGTGCCTTGTCGCCCATCTTGTCCTTAAGTATTTTGTCTATGTCAATCGTATTCTCTGTTACTTCCATCTAATCCGGATTCTTTTCTCTTTTCATAAAAAAAACGAGGTCGAGAAGTGGCCTATCTTTTATGCTTATGCAAAAATAAGCTATCTTTTTTAAATATGTTACTTTTTTAACTAAAAAGTTGCCCAAGTCATATATTTATTACGATATAGTAACACTCGGGAGTTTATTTTCATCCCTGCAACGTGCAGAATGCGACAAAAGCGCATCTCATTCATATATCAGCGTGGTCATTCTGTCGGGGTCGAAGATGTCGAGTGCCGCCTGCTGTATTTCCCGCGCCGTTACGTTGTCGATGTCTGCCATCAGCTTCTCCACGTCTTTCAGCCAACCGTAATGCAGGAATGCCTTGCCGAAATCGAGGGCAAAGCTCTCCCTGTTGTCACACGCCACACCTATCTGTCCCTTTATCTGGCGTTTGGCTGCCTTGAGCTGACTTTCTGAGAGGGGACGGTCCATAACGCGGTCGAGCTCGCGGCACACGAGGCGGAGGCATTTCTTCACGTCCTTCGGGTCGCAGCCGAAATAGGTGCACCAGAGTCCGGTGTCGGAATAGCTCACCATGGAACTTTCCACCGTGTATACGAGGGCGTTGCGCTCTCGCAGCGAGATATTGAGGCGTGCGTTCATGCCTGGTCCGCCAAGGATGTTGTTGAGCAGATAGAGGGGCAGACGGTGGTTGTCGTGTGCGCTGTATGCCCTGTTGCCCACCATGACATGCGCCTGATGGGTTGCCTTGTCGTGTACGATATGCCGGGGCTGGTATGGGGGCAGCGTTATGGAGGGTGTCACGTCGATGAGCGGCTGGGCGGCAGGGAATACCGATGTGGCTCTCTTGAGCTGTCGCACCACGCTCTTGAAGTCTACGTCGCCATATACGAAGAACACGGTGTTCTCCGGCCTGTAGTAGCGCTGCGTGAAGCGCAGGGCGTCGGCAGTGGTGTATGTACGGAGGGTGTCGGCAGAACCGAGGATATTGTGTCCCAGGGGATGTCCGGCGAAGATGGCATTCTCGAAATCATCGAAGATGAGTTCTGCCGGCGAGTCGTTGTAGCTCTCTATCTCGTCGCATATCACCTCCACCTCCTTGTCTATCTCCGCCTGCGGATAGGTGCTGCCGAACACGATGTCGGTGAGGAGGTCTACGGCACGCGGAAAATGGTCTTTCAGAATGGCGGAATAGTACACCGTGTCTTCCTTGTTGGCAAAGGCGTTGAGGTCGCCTCCCACGCTCTCCAGCCTGTTGAGTATCTGCATTGCCGAACGGTGGCGGGTGCCCTTGAAGGTGGTATGCTCGCAGAAATGCGCCATGCCTTCCTCGCCTTCTTTCTCATCGCGTGTGCCGGCACACACTTCATATCCACAATACACCACGGGGGATGCTGACGGACAGTGTATGGCACGCAGTCCGTTGTCGAGAGTCGCCGTATTATATTTCATGTTGTCTGTCTCCATCTTTTAGTCGTGCAAAGGTAATGCAAAAAAGCGACTAAAATGAAAGAAACGGGATTTTATCCCAAATCGGTCATTAGGGCTTGCTTGGATTTTGGTGTTTTAGAAGAGTGGATTCTGTCTTTTTATCCCAAACCGGGAAACTTTAGGCTGTTTTTTCCGGAGGGGGCATCATGCCGCTTGGGGGCATGGAAGACCAGTATTCCGGTGGCATAGCGCAAAAAAGGCCGCTGCGACTATTGTCCAGCGACCTCTTACATCAGTATGTTATGAAAAATTTGAGAGAATGAAGCTTCACAGCTTCGGAGTTGTTTTAATAATATTGTTTTGAGAAAGCATAGAAAAAATTTCTTATTTCAGTATTGCGGAGACAGACACGGTTTTCTTCAGCGTGTCCATCTTCACAGAGTCGCCCATCGCCACCGACGGACCGTTGTGCACCTTCGGTGTCACGGCAACGGCAGCTGGCATCTCGTCGCCCTCTTCGTTGAATGCCATCTGCGAGGCATTTCCGAGGGTCAGGATTATAGCCACCACGGCGGCGGCCTTGAATAGCGGCATCATGCGCTGACGCAATGTCACCACCTTTGCCTTCACCGTCACAGGCTCGTCGATGAGAGCCTCCATCCTTGCGTCGAAGTCATCACCGAGCACGTTCTCCTCCTCAGCCTTTGCATAAGCAAACAACGGCTTGTATGGGAGAAGGCTTGCCGGGATGTCGTCCTGACAGAAGAATGCTTTCAGGATAGCCTCCTCCTCAAGGGTGGTCTGGCTGTTCCAGTAGCGCTCCAATAGCTGTTCGATGTATTTATAATCCATATTCTGCATTTTCGTTGAACTTTTGTTTTACTGCCTGTCTCGCACGGTAGATGTTCACCTTTACCTGTTCTTCGCTGATGGAAAGCACTTCGGCGATGTCTTTGTAGCTCTTGCCTTCGAAATCGCGCAGCTGCATGCAGGTTTTCTGCTTCTCCGGCAGCCCATCAACGATCCGCTTCACCATCTCCAGCATGTCGCGCTGTTCGGTGCGCTGGTAGGGAGTAGCCATGCTTGTGGCCCGAGGCTCCAATGTGTCTTGGTCGAGCGACTCTTCGCGCCACGACGAGCGCTTGGTCTTGTCGAGAGCTATGTTCCTGCATATCGTCAGGCTGAATGCCTCTATCGAGTCGATGTCTTGCAGGGTGTCCCGCCGGTCCCAGACTTTCATCAGCGTGTCCTGTACGACGTCTTCTGCTTCCTCCTTGTTCATCGTGATGCGGAGGGCAAGGCGGAAGAGCACGTTTTTCAACGGCAGCACATCGTTTCGGAAACTGACTATTTTCATTTGCCTCTATTGTTAAGACGATTAGGTTTTGAAGAAGTTACAGAAATGGGCAACTTTTCTATGCTTTTAACTTTTATTCAGATTCTACGGGTCGTTTGGCGCCCCTTTTCCGGATATCATCTCTATTCCGGTTTTCCTTATCCAAACTATCCCACCCTACCCTCTTTTGCGTAAAGGTATGGATGGGATAATCATGGTATGCTTGGTGTATTATCCCAAAACGCCCTAATGACTGATTTGGGATTATTCGAGATAGGTGTATCCGTAGAGTCCTGACCTGTAGTTGGAGAGGAATTCCTTGCCCTCTTCCAATGAGATCTTGCCTTGTTTCACGCTCTTTGTCACCCAACGCTCAAGCTGTCTGACGAGCTCTTTCGGCTTGTACTGCACGTAGCTGAGCACCTCTTCTACGGTCTCGCCGTCGAAAATCTGGTCGATGCTGTATTTGCCGTCTTTCACTGAGATGTGTACGGCATTGGTATCGCCGAAGAGGTTGTGCATATCACCGAGGATTTCCTGATATGCTCCCACGAGGAACACTCCGAGATAGTATGGCTCGTTCTTGCGCACGGCGTGTACGGGCAGGATATGCGATATGTTGCGGTTTGTCACGAAGTTGGCTATCTTGCCGTCGCTGTCGCAGGTGATGTCCTGTATCGTGGCGCTGCGCGTAGGTCTCTCGTTGAGTCTCTGCAGCGGAACGATCGGGAAGAGCTGGTCTATGGCCCAGCTGTCGGGCAGCGACTGGAAGAGGGAGAAGTTGCAGAAATACTTGTCGGCAAGCAGCTTGTCGAGTTTCTTCAGTTCCTCGGGCTGATGCTTGAGGGTCTTCGCCATACTGTTTATCTCACGGCATACGCTCCAGTACATTCTCTCTATCTCGGCACGTGTCTGCAGGTCTACCATGCCATGGCTGAAGAGGTCGAGTGCCTCCTCGCGTATCTGCTCGGCGTCGTGCCAGTCTTCCATCATGGAGCGTGGGTTGAGGTTGTCCCAGATTTCGTAGAGGTCTTTCACGAGTTTGTGGGCACCAGTCTCCGGCTCGAACTCCTCGTTCATCTCCGGCAGTGATGCCGTTTCGAGCACGTCGATGACGAGCACCGAGTGGTGGGCAGAGAGCGACCGTCCGCTCTCGGTGATGAGGTTGGGGTGATGTATGCCGTTGGCGTTGGCTGCCTCAACGAAGGTATAGAGACAGTCGTTGACATACTCCTGTATGGAGTAGTTCACGCTGCTCTCGCTGTTTGAAGAACGTGTACCGTCGTAGTCTACTCCCAGTCCGCCACCGCAGTCAACGAATTCCACGTCGTAGCCCATCTTGTGGAGCTGGATATAGAACTGTGATGCCTCTCTGAGGGCTGTCTGAATGCGGCGTATCTTGGTTATCTGGCTACCGATATGGAAATGGATGAGCTTGAGACAGTCTTTCATGTTCAGCTTCTCCAGCTTCTCCAGTGCGGCGAGGAGCTCCGAACTGGTGAGTCCGAACTTGCTGGCGTCGCCGCCGCTCTCCTCCCATTTTCCGCTTCCCGACGAGGCGAGCTTGATGCGCACGCCGAGGTTCGGCTTCACGCCGAGCTTCTTTGCCGCCTTGGCTATGATTTCAAGCTCGTTGAGCTTCTCCACCACGATGAAGATTCTCTTGCCCATCTTCTGTGCCAGAAGTGCGAGCTCTATATAGTTCTGGTCTTTGT
>CAVBFA010000113.1:0-11390 GCA_963594595.1 Oscillibacter sp.
CTATCTCCATCGGCTCGAGCTGCTCGAGGCGTGCCTTCTTCTCTATCTTGTCGTCGCCCTCATCGGCATCATGCTCCAGATGGCCCACGTCGGTGATGTTTCTAACGTAGCGCACCTTGTAGCCGAGATGCTTGAGATAGCGGAATACGAGGTCGAATGTTATAGCAGGACGAGCGTGTCCCAGATGTGGATCTCCATAAACAGTAGGTCCACAGACATACATTCCCACGTTGGGGGCATGCAATGGTTCGAACGGCTCTTTCCTTCTTGTCAGAGTGTTATAAATCAAAAGTCTCTGTTCCATATCATTGTGTATTTGTTGTTATAATCTTTGTTCTTTATCTCTTGTACTGTAGCCGGACCTTCCGTCAGAAAACGAACTGACGAGTTGGCGAGTAAACAAGGATATTCTTATCCCCTCAAGGACATCACCGGCCGCTGCGTTGCAAATCCGGTTCAGGGTCCTTGTTTACTTGCCAACCCGTTTACTGAGAGAGAGTTCTCAGCTATTATGTCAATCCTCGGGATATGGGCAGAGCCTTGAGGCAGCCCCTGTTCCCTACAGGTATATCACTATTATTTTATATTGTCAAAGCCTTCGCCGAAGATACCCTGGCAGTTGGTCTGCGACACGAGTGCGTTGGAGTCGATCCTCTTGATATAGTTGTATATATCCTGCGACTCATGACGGCGCGCCATCACCACGAGGAGGTTCACCTCATTCTTTGAATACCATCCCTTGCCCTCAACCACGGTAACGCCGCGGTGCACGTTGTTGTTGATAACGTCGGCAATCTCCTGGTATTTTCTTGATATGATGATAAACTGCACGGTCTGTCTTGCTCCGTTCACCACATAGTCGCACATATAGCTGGCAATCAGCGTGAAAGCCACACCATATACGATTGTCTCAGTGCTGTGGAAGAGCAGGTAGCTGGATGAAATGATGGTGATATCCACAAACTGCATCGCTCTTCCGAAGCTCATGCGGAAATATTTGTTGAGCATGGCGATAACGATGTCGGTACCGCCAGTAGATCCGTTGTGTGAATAGATAAGACCGAGTCCGCCACCACCGAGCACCGCTCCGATGAGAAGGTGCATGAACCGGTCTTCTCCGGCTGTGATTATAGGATGCGCAGCGAAGAATGGCTGGAAGATAGCCACTATGATAGACAATATCGTAACTCCCAACACTGTACGCACGATGAATTGTCTTGACAACGTCTTGATGGCGATGCCAAGCAAGGCGAAGTTGAGAAGCCAGATTGAATATGCTGGCGGGAAATGCCATGCATAGTAAAGAAGTGCCGAGCAACCCGACACGCCTCCCATCACAAATTTCTCAGGCAAGATGAATGCTGTGTAACCAAAGGCGTACATAATCACGCCAAGGGTCAAAAACAAGAAGTCCTTGATCTGATCACGGTCAATTCGCAGTTTAGCTGCTGATGCTTTAATGCTCATCGTTAGAAAGAATTTTATTTTGTTTAAATGTGTGTAACATGGTATAAGCCGAAGGGTATCGGCAATTTCCAGTGCAAAGATATAGAGAAAAGAGATAGCGTCCAAATTAAAACAAAAAAAAAGGACGGTAGATTATTTTCTCTGCCATCCTTTTTGATATATATAGAGTTTCACCGATTATATAGAGGTCTGCGGCAACCGCTATTGCCACTCTTTTGAGTTGCTGAGCGTGGTCATGCCACATGTATTTATCCCCATCGGCCATCAGGCCGCTTTGGGATTATGCCTGCAGGAGTCTGCGTTGCCGGCGGAGCTCCTTGAGACGCTGCTGGCGATGGAAACCGCGGAGCACTCCCATACCCACCTTGGGCCAGTCGGGGATGTGTTTCACCTGGCGGCGCACCATAGGAATGTTCCACAGAAGCATCAATATGGCGAAAAACAGAGCGGCAAGGAGTGCCCAGCCGAACAGTATCTTGATGCTCTGCGCCATGAATCCCTCGGTGATACTCCCCATCATAGCCTGGAAGTCGGCATGGCGTGCCGACATCCTAACGCTGTCGATATATCCGGAACAGCGTGCGAAGCCGTCGCCCACATAGTATTTCATCCCTCTGGAATGCAGCGCCGCTCCCACGAGTCCGCCCACGAACATGTGGAGGACATTGAATACGGATAGCGCCTGGAAGAAATGCTCGAACGACATTATTTCATGCAGACGCCACATAAAGGCCACACACAACACGGCATAGCTGAAACCACGCCACACCAGAGGTAGGCGGAGCTGTTCGATGGCGATGCTTGAATCCACAAGGAAATAGAATCCTCCGGCATAGAGGGTGAAGGCGAACAATGCCACGGCGATAAGCTTGTACACATTCCAGCGCATGAGCTTGAGCCACCCCAACGAGAAGAGGCAACCAGCCCAGATTCCGATCAGCGACCACAGGTTGAGCACCTCATAGGTGTGGTCGGCATAATGCATCACCTCTTCGTAGTATACCATCTCGAGCACGTGCTCCGTACTGAACAGAGCCTCCACCACTCCGATGAGCAATATCACAGGCACCACATTGTGGTATCTCCACATGGCAAGCTCGAAATAGGGCTTGGGATGGGAGAGCATACGCTGCAGGCATACGGCAAAGGTGAGCAGAGTGGTGCCGCAGACGAGGCGGAACTGCGAAGAGTGCCACCAGTCGAGCCAGTCGCCATAGTTCAGCAGCCATGCCACCTGCAACAAGAACACGCACCACAATACCGCACCGAAGAAGTCGATACCCTTTAGCGGCACTATCTGCGGCATGGCATGGAAGGGGCGAGTGAACAGTGCCTGGACGAGCAGCACACCTATCATCAGCAGGATGACCAACCAGTGCATGTATGTCCAATGCATGTCGAAGGCAAACCATGCCGCGAGGTATCCCGTAAACTCTATCGAAGTGAGCAGCACGATATGCAGCAGCGGAAAGAACACGGCAAAGTCGCGCTTCGGTGTCATCCACAACTGTATGTTCGACATACATTCGAAGGTGCCCTGTATCTTTGCCATTCCGCACAACACGCACAGAATCCAAAGCATGGGCAGCGGCAGACGAAACGTGGCAAGCAGGTTGCACACGATGATGACGAGTGCCGAAGCCATGAGCAGGGATTTGTTTGAGAAGTGGAACTTCATCCTGAAGAGCACGGGGAAATAGAGCGCCATACCTATCAGTGTGGCATAGAGACACATCTGCACGTCTTCACGCATTATGCCCCACTCTCCCACCACATTGTTCATCGCTCCGAGATACATGCCGTTGGAGAACTGGAAGCAGAAGGCGAGCACCACGTATATCCACGGCCTTATCCATTTGGGCACGAAGTCGTGATACATCGGCATGGCAAAAGCCATCTGCGGTGGTCCTGCCTGCGGTTTCTTGTTTTCGTTATTGTCCATCGTCATTTCTTGATCGTAGTACACTCCACGTTCATTCCTGCCCTCAATGCCGCCAACGACCGGCGGTCGCCATCAAGATGGATGCGCACGGGGATGCGCTGTTCCACCTTTACGAAGTTTCCCGTGGCGTTGTCTTGCGGTATGATAGAGAATGCCGAACCTGTGGCGTCGCTGATACGCTCCACGGTGCCCACGAATTCCTTGTCTGGCACTGCATCGGCAGTGACCTTCACTTTCGTACCTACAGCAATGCCCGGCAGCTGCGTCTCACGGTAGTTTGCCACCACCCACAGTTCAGAATTGTCCACGATGTCTACCATCGCCTGTCCGGGCTGCACGAGCTGTCCCACGTGTATGTTCTTCTTGCCCACCATTCCGTCGGCGGTAGCCACGATGACGGTGTATGAGAGGTTCAGCTTGGCAAGGCTCACCTGTGCGCGCGCCACATCCACCGAGGCATGGTTCTGCGAGAGTCTGTGTCCCTGTTCCTGTTCGGTGCGGGCGAGCGTTCCCTTGCCTCTCACCGCCTGCTCATAGCGGGCTTTGGCTGCAAGATATGCGGTGTGTATCTGGTCGTATTGCTGTTGGGTCACGGCGTCGCTCTTGAGGAGCTGGGCATAGCGGTGGTCGTCTGCCTTGGCGTTTTCCATCCTCACGCGTGCTTCGTCGATGCCGGCATCAGACACAGAGATGCTCTGTCGTGTGGCATCGATGCCAGATGTGGTGGCTGCTCCACCGGCAAGCTCACGCTGCAGGTCGGCTTCTGCCTGTGCGAGGCGGAGTCTGTATTCACTGTCTTCTATCACCACCAGCGTGTCGCCTTTGTGTACGGGCTGGTATTCGTTGAAGCGTATCTCCTTGATGAATCCGCCGACACGTGCGTTCACTGGTGTGATATGCTGCTGCACAGTGGCGTTGTCGGTATATTCGCCATCGCCGAAATGCACGAAATGGTCTACCACGAGCCATGCTCCGGCTATGAGGATGATGAGCACGCAGATGTTGTATATGGTACGGAATAGTTTCTTCTGTTTCATTTTCTGATAATCGTTGTTTATGGAATAAATTGTATGTGTATTCTTCTTTTTCGCCTTGCGGGACTGTATTGTTTATGGAGACGGCAACCGTTGGATGGATGTTCATTCACCCAGGTTTCCTGCCACATACATTATATTATAATATGTGTATGCCACGTTTATCCTGGCGTTCACCTCCTGCAGTTCGGCATTGAGCTTGAGGTTAGAGGCGTCCACCATGTCGGTGACGAGCGCCAGCTGGTTGAGATAGCGGTTGTTCATCACCTTGTAGTTCTGGCTGGCGAGCTCCACGCTCTTCTGCTGGGTGTGGAGTTCCACGAAAGCCTGCTGATGGATGGTGTATGCCTGCTGCATGTCGTTGTTCACCCGTTCGCTTGCCACGGCATGTGCCTCACGGCTCTGAAGCTGCTGCGCCTTGGCTTTCCTCACGGTCTTGTTGCTCTTGAACAGCGAACTGAGCGAATATCTCACTCCCACTCCGACATACCACACGTTGAAGTTATTGTCTATCGGCGGGATGTCATAGTTGAACGGTCCCACGAAATTCTCCGACGCCACAAGAGCCACCTTGGGCAGCATCTCGCTCTTGGCGAGCTTCAGCTGCTGGTCTGATGCCTGCATCTCGAGCGCCGACTGGCGTATGACGGGCGACAGCATGGCTGCGGTGCTCTGCAGGTCTGCCTCCTTTATGCCGGCATCGCCAATCCTGTCGAGGTCCACCTCCGGCTCCACCATCACGCCTTCGAGACCGAGGGTATTGCAGAGCTGATGGTTCAGTATCCTCTTCTGGTCTTCGAGTTTCCTCATGCCGAGCTTCAGCTGCTCCATCTGCAGTTCGTAGCGCGTCACGTCGTTCTTCAGCGCCATGCCCTGCTGTTGTTTGGTATTTATGTCGGCAATGAGTTTCTCGGTGAGCGCAATGTTGCTCTCATACACCTTTATGCCGTTGTCGAGTTTATAGAGGTCGAGATACTGCCCCAGGGCGAGGAAACGCTGCTGGTTGCGTGTCAGCACCACGGCATTCTCACTCATGCTCTTCTGGAGTTCGGCGAGTCGGATGCCGGCATCGATGGCTCCTCCGGCATAGACCACCTGCTGTGCCTCAAGGGCGAAGGAGTTTCCGAAATGTGGCTGCGAGAATCCTTTTACATTCCCGAAATCACGGTCGGTCATCACCACGTTTCCGTTGTAGCTCATCTGTAGTGAAGCTCCCACATCGGGCAGCCTCTTGCTCTTTGCCTCTTCAATTCCCCGTGCAGAAACATCCACTCCGCTTTTCTGCATTCTCAGCGTCTTGCTGCCACTCTCCACCAGAGTGAACAGCTCTCCGATGGTCATCCTGCGCTGTGGCGTCTGGGCTGTGGCATGCTGTGCCATCATCATGGAGACGACAGCACAGCAAATAATTCTTCTTTTCATTAACTGATAATAATATTTCTGTGTGTATTGTAATTGTCAACTGAAATCGGGTGCAAAGTTACGGAGTTTCTTTATCTTCTTGATTTCAAAAATATCCAGCGGTATGGGATTTTTCAGAACAAATATGGTGATATCTTACATATATTTGCGACCTTTGCGGTAGAAATCAGAACTACAAGCACAAAAAAGTCTGACTACGGGGGACTACCCTGCAGCGACAGAGGCCTACTATTGCGTACAACATACAACAAGGAATGGAAAAAGATAAGGATAAAAGAACAGCCGATATAATCCCCAATGGCATCACCGTAACTCACACTAACGGTAGCATTGCCGCAAGCCTCAAAGGAGGCAGCGCGGCAGGGAGCACCTCGGTATCGCTCGGCACAAGGAGTCTGGAGAGATGGCTACAGGAGGCGAAGGTGATGAATAGCGGAATGATAATGATATGCCGCACGGGCAGCGCTTCGATACGCGTGAACTTCTCAATGTGGAAGCTCAGCGCCGGATCGGTGATAACGCTCTTTCCCAACGACATGGTGACTCTGACGGAGAGGAGCGAGGACTTCTGTGTGGAGGTATTGGAATACAGTGCGACACTGCTACGCGAGGCGAGCCTGCAGATGGAGCAGACTGTCTATTCTCAGTTGCGGGCGGACCGTTGCCGCACGGAATCGCCTATAGTGACAAACATCATAAACGGCATGTTCACACTGCTGAAGATTTATTTCGACCAGCCGGAATGTATGTGTCTCGACCAACTCGTGCTTCTCCAGCTGAAGGCTTTCTTCGTGGGGTTCTATGACTATATCTACCGTTTTCCGCAGAAGCGTAAACCAGAGGAGGGCAGCCCGAGGGCAAGGGAACTTTTCAATCTCTTCATGATGTATCTCGAGACACATTTCAAGGAGTCGCGCGATGTGACATACTATGCCTCACTGCTGAACATCACTCCCAAATATCTCAACATGATAGCGCAGCGGATAACGGGCAACACGGTGAAGGCGCTGATAAACGAATATGTGGTGATGCAACTGAAACTATCGCTCTGCTCCGGGAGTACATCAATGAAGATGTTGGCTGGTGAATACAATTTCAGCGACCTCTCGTTCTTCTGCCGCTATTTCAAACAACACACGGGAATGACTCCCATGCAGTTTGTCAAGAGCGAAGCACCCAAAAAGACTTGACGCCAATACTCCCCAACGGCAATCTGCACGTTTAGTCCTGATAAACGTTTGGCTATAATGAACGTTTAGCCATGATGAACGATTGGCAATGATGAACGATTGGCAATGATGAACGTTTAGCCATGATGAACGTTTGGGATTAGTCATAATGCCCGTTTGTGGTTCAGTTCCAATTGCCGTTGGCTTTTAGGCTGATTGTGGATGGAAACAAAAAAATCGGAATACTGGCCTTTGCGGTCAATACTCCGATTTTTTCTTTATCATTCATTAATCAGTTTCATTCCTATACCCCTTATCAGTTTCTGAACTGCAGGCCGGCGCCGTTGGCATCTATCACGATAGGTTTCTCGCGGCTTACCTCCTCGGCGAGGATCTTCTTTGAGAGATCGTTGAGCACGAGACGCTGGATGGCTCTCTTCACCGGACGTGCACCGAACTCAGGGTCGAAGCCTGCGTCGGCAAGATACTGTATTGCGGCATCGGTCACGGTGAGCGTGAAGCCCTGCGGTTCGAGCATCTTCTTCACGGCGTTCATCTGCAACGTCACTACCTGTGCTATCTCCTGCTTCGTGAGCGGCAGGAACATGATGGTCTCGTCGATACGGTTGAGGAACTCCGGACGGATGGTCTTCTTCAACATCTCCATCACCTTCTGCTTGGTGTCGCTGATGATGGTGTCGCGGTTCTGGGCGTTGAGCTTCTCGAACTCCTGCTGTATATACTGGCTTCCGAGGTTGGAGGTCATTATCACGATGGTGTTCTTGAAGTTTACGGTCCTGCCCTTGTTGTCGGTCAGTCTACCGTCGTCGAGCACCTGCAGCAGGATGTTGAACACGTCGGGGTGTGCCTTCTCTATCTCGTCGAAGAGTACTACGGAATATGGCTTGCGGCGCACTGCCTCGGTCAACTGTCCTCCCTCATCATAGCCTACATATCCTGGAGGTGCTCCGATGAGTCTCGACACGCTGAACTTCTCTTGATATTCACTCATGTCGATACGCGTCATCATCGTCTCGTCGTTGAAGAGGTATTCGGCGAGTGCCTTTGCCAGCTCCGTCTTACCCACACCGGTGGTGCCGAGGAAGATGAACGAGGCGATAGGTCTCTTGGGATCCTGCAGTCCGGCACGGCTACGACGCACGGCATCGCTGACGGCAGTGATTGCCTCATCCTGTCCGATCACTCTCTTGTGGAGTTCCTCTTCCAGATGGAGCAGCTTCTCACGCTCGCTCTGCAACATACGCGTCACTGGTATTCCGGTCCAGCGGCTCACCACCTCGGCGATATCGTCGGCAGTGACTTCCTCTCTCACCATAGCTTCAGCACCTTGTGCGTTGCGCAGCTGACTCTGTATGGCGTTGATGTCGTCTTGTAGCGACTTCAGTCTGCTGTAGCGTATCTCTGCCACACGCTCATAGTTGCCTTCGCGCTCTGCACGCTCAGCCTCAATCTTCAGGTTCTCAATCTGCTGTTTGTCTTCCTGAATCTTGTTCACGAGGGCCTTCTCTCCTTCCCATTTGGCTCTATACTGCTTCTCCTGTTCTCTCAGGTCGGCAATATCCTTGTCGAGCTGGTCAATCTTGGGCTGGTCGTTCTCTCGCTTTATCGCCTCGCGTTCAATCTCGAGCTGCTTCAGCTTACGCGTAATCTCATCGAGTTCCTCCGGCACTGAGTCGCGCTCCATACGGAGTTTTGCGGCAGCCTCATCCATAAGGTCGATTGCCTTGTCTGGCAGGAAACGGTCGCTGATGTATCTCTCAGAGAGTTTCACGGCGGCGATGCAGGCATCATCCTGTATACGCACCTTGTGGTGGTTCTCGTAGCGCTCCTTCAGTCCACGCAGGATGGAGATGGCGCTCATCTCGTCAGGCTCGTCCACCATCACGGTCTGGAATCGTCTTTCCAGAGCCTTGTCCTTCTCGAAATATTTCTGGTATTCGTTGAGCGTAGTGGCTCCGATGGCCCTGAGTTCTCCACGTGCCAATGCCGGTTTCAGGATGTTTGCGGCATCCATGGCTCCCTCTCCGCCTCCGGCTCCAACGAGTGTGTGTATCTCATCGATGAAGAGGATTATGCGGCCTTCGCTCTTGGTCACTTCGTTGATTACGCTCTTGAGTCTTTCCTCAAACTCGCCCTTGTATTTGGCTCCTGCCACGAGTGCTCCCATATCGAGTGAATAGAGCTGCTTGTCTTTCAGATTCTCCGGCACATCGCCTCTGACGATACGCTCGGCGAGTCCTTCCACGATGGCAGTCTTACCGGTTCCCGGCTCACCGATGAGGATCGGGTTGTTCTTGGTGCGTCGCGACAGTATCTGCAATACTCGTCTGATTTCGTCGTCACGGCCTATCACCGGGTCGAGTTTACCGGAGCGTGCCTGCTCCACGAGGTTCTTGGCATATTTGTCAAGACTCTGATAGTTCTCGTCGCCGCTCTGCGAGCTCACCTTCTGTCCTTGCCGCAATTCGAGAATTGCCTTGCGCATGTCGTTCTCCGTGCAACCGGCGTCTTTCAATATTCTGCCTGCCGTGGCTCCATCTGAAATGACAGCCAGAAGAATCGTCTCCACGCTGACGAACTCGTCGCCCATCTGCTTTGCAAGGCTCTGCGATTTGGCGAGGACGTTGTTGGCATCGGTAGAGAGATATGGCTGTCCGCCCTGAACTCTGGGCAGGTGTTGTATCTCCTGGTCGGCAAGGGTCTCTATCTGTTGTGCGTTGACGCCGAGCTTCTGGAAGATGAAGTTGGCAACGTCACGTCCCTTGAGGAGTATTCCCTTGAGGATGTGTACAGGTTCGATAGTCTGCTGACCGTTCTGCTGCGCGGTGTTGACGGCTTGCTGCACCACCTCCTGCGCCTTGATTGTAAACTTGTCGAATGTCATATTTTGTCTCCTTTCTTTTGTTATTATTCTTTATCCTGATTCTTTTTACCTTAACCTCCAAACGGTAGTTATGCCGATTGGGGCTAATTTCGTATGCCTACCTACAGATTTGAAATCCAAACAAGTCTTGATAACCGGTTTCGGATTGATTCATTCTGTATGTTCGCTACCGATAGCGCAAAGGGCATACCATGCGGAGACACACGACAAATCGGCAGAAATCTCTGACTATCAGACATAAAAAAGCCCCGCCATCCGACAAATAGTCAGAAAGCAGGGTATATTCTACTGATCTGCAGTTGACAGACCGTTCATCTGCAAGGTTTCAGTTCCATTGTGTCATGGCTTTGCTTTGCTGATATAAGAACCACGACCTTAGAAAAGGATATCAAACTCCGAAAATACGCAACACCAGTGCACA
Source organism: Oscillibacter sp. (assembly GCA_963594595.1). Lineage (GTDB taxonomy): Bacteria > Bacteroidota > Bacteroidia > Bacteroidales > Bacteroidaceae > Prevotella. The sequence continues at coordinate 10,361 of CAVBFA010000113.1, forward strand.
ACATACGCAACGCCAATGCACTATTTCGACATAAATCCATCGACCGTGACGAATCAGAATCCGTTGCCCATCATACCGCCGTTAAGCAGCAGTTGGGCGTTCTTCTCCTTGGTCTTGTCCATAATGAGGAAGAGGTCAACGAGCCACCACACACCACATCCGCCACAGGTGAGCAGCTTGATGACACCGAGACCAACGTCACCGATATACATACGGTCGATGCCGTAGCCGCCTAGGAATATTGATATCAGCAGACTGATGGTTGGGTCTTTCATCTGCATGAAGGCGATGTTGGCGGTATTGCTGTCCATTGTCTCCAGACGGCTCTTCACCATCGGATACATATTTGCGGGAATCTTGCTGCCGTATACCATGAGCAGCTGGTCTATCTGATTTTTGTCCATATCACAGGGGGTATTGGGTGAATATAATATTTTAACCCAAAACGGTCATTAGGTCGTTCAATGTAATATTTTATAACTGCTTGCAGTCTTTTGCTTTTTATAAGGCGTCTTTTGCTTGTTTTTAATTCGCAATAGCTCGCTATTACTCATTAAAAGCCAAACAAAATCCATCCTTCTAAAAAATCAAAATCCAAGCAAGCCCTAATGACCGATTTGGGTTTAAAGTTTCGCAAGCTTTCAATTGCTCTGGCAGTGGACAAGATGACAAGATACGAGTAGACAAGGGGATATGTATAGCCGTCAAATGCCAAGGATATTTCTCACTATCATCCAGATGAAGAAAGTGATGATATAGAACCACACCACGCAGCGGTGTTCTATCACCCTTGCCAACGCATCGCGCCTCTTGCCATGCGGCATCGCCCACTCCACGATGAAGAGCAAGGCATAGGGCAGCGAAAAGGCGAGATAATAGTTATAGCGCAGCGCAGCCATCGGTTCGCCGTGGAGCAGAGCATGCAGGAAGCGCTGTATGCCACAGGCGGGACAGCTCAGTCCGGTGATGAGTTTCATCGGGCATTTGGGAGCGTAGACAGCGTTAGACGGGTCTACGAGAAACAGTCCGC
>CAVBFA010000114.1:0-11358 GCA_963594595.1 Oscillibacter sp.
CCAGCGCAATAAGTCCACGATATCACGACATATAAAGAATGTGTTGGAGGATGGGGAATTGGACGAAAATGAGGTTGTTGCATTTTTTGCAACAACCACTAAGCACGGTGCTATTGAAGGGAAGCTACAGAAGCATCAAGTGGCATTTTACAACCTCGATATGATTATCAGCATAGGTTATCGTGTACATTCCTACCGTGGCGTTCAGTTCCGTATATGGGCAACCAAGGTGTTGAAGGAGTATATTGTGAAAGGCTAGCTCTACATATCAGCCACACCTTAATTATAACAGAATACAAGCAAGTCCTGATGACCGATTGGAGGTTAAGCGCAATCGGTCATCAGGCTGTTTTTTTATCTCACCACGATTTCATCGGTGAAGAGCCATCCAAATTCGGTGTCGCAGCTGCCCTGCACTCTCACGTAGCGTGCCTTCTGGCTGCCATGCCATGCCTGAGTGCGGTAGCCAACACGACAGGGGTCGCGCTGCGGCTGGTCTTGAGAATACACCTGGGTGAATGTCTTGCCGTCTTCGCTCAGAGAAACCCGGTATTTGGTAGGATAATAAATCCACGGACCGAGCGACTGCATGAATACCGCCGACACCTCATGCAGCTTCTGTATGCTGCCCATGTCTATCGTCACGTCAAGACACCATCCCTCGGTGCCCGTGAAACCTTGCCATTTCTTGTCGGCATAGGTCCATCCGCCACGCACTCCGTCGACGAGAGCCTGTTCGCCACCGGCAGTGTATTTGGGATGCAACGGCGTGTTGTAGGTCACACGGCAGCCGCGCGCCTTATGCTTCACAGGGGTGAACGACTCCTTGCGCTCTCCTATCTCATGGCGCAGGTCGAAGGCGTGGATTCCCATAGCCCTCACAGTGTCACACTCTGCCAAGGCACGACGATGGAAATCGGCATAGTCTTTCTTCTCCGCTCCGTTCCATCCTATTTCGGCAATAGCCATCGCACGAGGCCAGAACATATACTCCATCTGCTCGTCAGACGGTATGTATTCTGCCCACAGGTTAGCCTGCAGGCCCGTGATATGGCGGCGCTCGTCGGCGGTGAGGTCATCGCCCGGCACGTAGTCATACATCTTCTTGAGCGTGAGGTATCCGCCCATCGCCGTGGGCTGGGTGATGGGAGCATCCTGATACCTGTCGATATAGCAGTAGTCGCCAGGCGAGAGCACCACATCGTAGCCATGTTCGATAGCCTTGCGTGCCAGGTCGGTCTCTCGCCACACCATCACCGTGGTGTTGGGGGCGAGACGTGAGGCTATCACCTCGTCCCATCCCACGAGGCGTCTGCCGTGGGCATTGAGAAAATTGCCGAAGTGGGTGATGAGGTGTGCCTGCAGTCCTGCCTTGTCGGTATGCAGCTCTTTCATCATGCGCTGGCAGAGCAGACAGTTGTCCCAGGCTTTCATCACTGCCTCGTCGCCTCCGACGTGGATATAGTCCGAAGGGAAGATGTCCATCACCTCAAGGAGCACGTTCTCAAGGAAATCGTAGGTCGCCACACTGCCGGGACACATGTCGGAATCCTTGTATGGCTCATGCGAGCATGACAGTTCGGGATAGGCGGCGAGCACTTCTTCTGAGTGGCCCGGCATCTCTATCTCCGGCACTATCGTTATGCCACGGTCAGCGGCATAGCTGACGAGCGAACGCAGTTGGTCCTGGGTGTAATATCCGCCGTAGGCTCCCGGTGTGCCCTCCTCCACGTATTTCCCGCCATTGTCGGTCCACTCCTGCCATGTGGCATAGGGGCGCCAAGCGGCGAGGCTGGTGAGCCGGGGGTATCGCTTTATCTCTATTCGCCATCCGGCGGCATCGGTGAGATGCAGATGCAGGCGGTTGAACTTATATCGCGCCATAGCGTCGATCTGACGTTTCAGGAAGTCGATGGAACGGAAATGGCGCGACACGTCGAGCATCATCGAGCGCCACTTGTATGCCGGTGCGTCAACCACATTGCAGCATGCCACTCCCTTCTTCGTCGTCAGCTGTCTCACCGTTGCCCAAGCCAGACGGAAGCCGTCGGCACTGGCGGCACGGATAAGGATGGTGTCGGGAGAAACATGCAGTTGGTAGGCTTCGGCATCAGCTCCGTCTTTCAGCATCAGTCCGGCAATCGACTTTGGAGACAACCTGTCGAATATCATCACCTGGCGGGCGCCATCCTTGCTGGCAGCCATCCATGGCTCGGAATAGATGTTGCGGGCGATGTCCCCCACCCTGTTCTCCACTCTCACCTGTCTGCCGCGGGTCAGGAATGTGCCTTTGGCTGGCGCGTACGACTGTGGTTTGGGCAGTATGCCCTGTGCTGACGCCATGCTCTGCGGTGCGGCTACGGCAAAGGTTAGGACAAAGCTCATGACGAGTGTCTTCACTCTTTTGCGTATTCTTCTGTCTATATTCATGTGATATTATGTTTTCTGTATTCCAACTTAGGTTTCCTGTGTTTTCAATGTCTTTTGCAAAGATAATGGAAAAAAATGAAAAGACATAAGACTTTCATTTAATCAAGCCCGAATTCGGAATCTGCACGAAATTAATGCAGTTTTCAAGGAAATCTGCACGAGAATCATGCAGAATTTGAAGAAAACTGCACGAATTTGATGCAATTATTACCCAAAACTGCACCGATTTAATGCAAAAACGCTATATTTGCAGAAAAAGCAGAGCTTATGGAACAGTTATTTGAATATTTCAAGCGTAAACTCAATGAGACTCCTACTGACTTGATTCGCTATAAATTCAGCGAGATAAAGTGGGAGGGGCATGCCTTAGGGTTGGTAGGACCGCGCGGTGTGGGCAAGTCTACTATGCTCTTGCAGTACATCAAGATGCAGTTGGAAGAAAGGGACACGCTTTATGTGTCGGCAGACCATCTTTATTTCGCATCTCACACTCTTGTAGATTTGGCAGACCGTTTCTATAAGATGGGCGGCAAACATCTATTCATCGACGAGATCCACAGGTACGAGGGGTGGTCGGTGGAAGTGAAGCAGATATTCGACAGCTATTCTGATTTACAACTGGTCATTTCCGGGTCGTCAATTCTTGAAATAACAAAAGGAATGGCAGACCTTAGCCGCCGCATACCGATATATGAGATGCAGGGGCTCTCGTTCAGGGAATACCTGCACCTGTTCCATGGTATAAAGATGGATGCGGTGTCGTTGGAAAGGCTTCTGAAGCATGATTATGACATTCCTGGAGTGGAGCATCCGCTTCCGTTGTTTCACGACTATCTGCAACGGGGATATTATCCGTTCGGCAAAGATGCTGCATATGATATTGAACTGATGCAGGTCGTGTCGCAGACCATGGAGAGCGACATACCGCTATATCTGAACACGAATGTTTCGGTGGGCAGGAAACTGAAGCAGCTGCTTATGGTGGTAGCCGAAAGTGTTCCTTTCAAACCTGTGATGCAGAAGTTGGCAGACGTGACGGGAATTAGCCGTAATTACATACAGGATTATCTGATGTATATGGAGCGTGCCGGAATGATAGCGCAGTTGCGTGATGCCGTGGGTGGTATCCGGGGACTCGGAAAGACCGAAAAGTTATATCTTGACAATACAAATCTCATTTATGTGCTTGCTCCAAAGCGTGCGGATATCGGCAATGTGCGCGAAACGTTTTTCATGAACCAGATGCGGGTCGTGGGTGACATTATGTGTTCACCTGTATCAGACTTCCTCATGGACAACATGACTTTTGAAATCGGCGGACGCAAGAAAGGGCAGAAACAGATATCGGAGATTGACAACGCCTATGTAGTGAAAGACGACATTGAGACAGGCTATGCCAATGTACTTCCGCTATGGGCATTCGGACTTTTGTATTAATAAAAACGCAAGGAAAAGCGGCATGAAGGAGAAATCAGAAATCTCCCTACATGCCGCTTTATTGTAGAATAAAACAATCCCTTAAACCCAAGTCTGACCTTAACGCCAGACTGGATTTGAAGCTAACCTCTCAAATTGTCAACTTAAATTTACTTATGGAAGATAAAGTTTGCAATACGTTGGGCAGCATCCTCAGTAAATTGCTTTATATCTGATTTTTTCCATTTATCTTTAGAATAATGTGCAAGGGCATTGGCAAGTCCAAATTCGCTGCCTAAATATCCTTGTTTACTTTGTACTGTTGTTCCTTTTTTGGTCTTAAACCAATCATTACTGACAGATTTATTGATGTTTTCCTCCAACAGAATTTTATTGCCTAACTTATTTACTAAATTGTCAAATTCCTCTCTGGTTCCTATACCAGCATCAATTCTAATTGCATCAACATTATGCCCACTCGCTGGCATAATATGCTCAACGTTAACATTGCTCTCAAACTTGAATGGGATACCTTTATTCTGTGCGTAAAGATATTCATTAAGGAAAACAAGAATATTCTTGTCGTAGTCTTTCAAGTCAACAATAATATCGTCTTCGTTGAAGTTGGCTGTAATATGTCTGTCGAAATCAGCGATGATGCATTCTTCCGTATAACCAGGATTTACAAGATTCAAATTCTCATTGAATAAGAATGTCTTGAAAACGGATGCAGAGTAACCAACTTCGCCCATTTCCATAATGGCAAAGAGGCGAAGGAAGCATTCTACAATAGGCTTGATTTTTTCTTCAGTTATTGTGCTTACTTCAAACCTATAGAGATATGACAGAAGAAACAACTTGAAGTTCTCATTAAACTTCAGTAATAACTGAATGATGGGATAATCAGCTATTATGTTCCAGATGTTGAGAATCTTCTCGTAGGCATCACTCAACTTATAAGGTTCGTTTAGCAACTCAGGGTGTTCGTACGTATAATACTTTCTCACACCAGGAGTTGTCACCTCGCCAATTTTGTATTGCTCTTTAGTAGCGCGTTCATAGTACATGTATTGTTGTAGAACGGCATCAATGTTAACTACTTTTTTCTGACAGAGTATTTCGGCTTTTTCATTGATACGTTGCCATTGCTCTATAAACAAATCCTTATTGTCTGCTTTTGAATACAATTGAGCCGAGATGATGTCTGCATCTGAGAGTGGCATACCTGTAGAATTTAGAGAATTGAACATGGTTATAGCCTGTTCGATTTGCCAGCTCTTAATCTCTATAATTTGGCACTTAGAGAGGAATATTTTGGCAAAATTATTCAACTGTGACTCAGAATAACTTGATAGGTTGTTGTAAAAGTACTTGAAGTTCCTGAAGAAATTCGTGTATTTATTATCCTTCTGCTTGCGAGGAATTTTATATACACTATTCTCGGCTATATTGAAGTTGTCAGCTTCAATAATTGCCTGGAAATCATTTTTGTATAGTTCATTAATTGATCTATTTTCGAGCACAACAATTCCTTTTGCATTATTCCAGTCTCTCTCAATATCTTCGAATTTATCTTCATCAGCCTTGTAGAGAATTCTAAAGATCTTTTCATAGCTATTGTTCAAGCCTCTTCTTAAAGCCCGTGTATCATCGCTTTCTGGCATTACACGAAGTGATTTCTTAATACAAAGCGAAATAGCTTTTAGAAGAAGAAGGAAGGTTGTTGTACGTTGCTGGCCATCTATAAGGCTGAGACGATTATCTATAGAGCAATCAATAATGATAGTTCCAAAGAAATAAGGATCCTCTGCCCCTGATTCTATAAACGCCCCAATGTCTTGCCATAGTTTTTCACATTGTACCGTTGTCCATGAATAGCCACGCTGATACTCTGGAATACAGAATTTATCTTCGGGTTCCAACCGTGTATATTCGCTAATGAGTCGCAAATTAGGCTCTATGTTTTTTGTCGGCATACTTATTATTATTTAAGTTTGATAATCTTAGAAAAGTCATATAAATATTGATAGAAAGGATTAATTCGATATCATCCTCTTTGAATGAGTTAATCTATCTGACAGATGGGTTTCCTTCGCAAAGATATAAATAATTACAGGAAAGGCAAAAGGTTCAAAGTGTTTTTTGATTCTTCTTTACTTAATCAGTGTCCCGTAAAATCGAGACCAGTTAAACATAAATCAAATACCCACGGAAAGATGGGACAATCGAGTTCTTTGACATTATTAAAACCAGTCCTTTCGAAGAAATCTGCGAGTGGTATCTTATCCATAAGCGAAATGCTTAGAACCTGAAGTACCTTATAAATTGATTGCTTAATTCATTGTGCAGTATCATTGATAACTGCAAAAGTACAAATTCAAATTGTCGCACCCATGAAATCTCTTGCAAAAGACCGGAAATATGACGGTTGCTACAAATGAGTGCAATCAATAGATCATTTTTTCACAATAGTGGATCTATTTTGCTCGAAATCTCTGTCATTACACCAGTCCTAAGGTCTGTACGCCATTTTTTATTAAGCTCATCGCTGCTGACGATGATATCTGGTGGCCAGACTAACGGACCGTCGGTCTGCTCCCACTCCCAATAGAAAGGTTCCTTGGTAGGCTGAGACATTTTGTAGCCGCGCAAATCATAGAGTGTTCTTTTGCCATTTTGTACGACAACGAAGCCGGCTGAGTTCAGCGTATCTTCGTATTCCTCTATACCGCCTTTCGTAAGCAACTCCTTCGTTTCCCTATTCATGAGGTAGAGCTTGCCGTCTTTGGAAACCGGAATGAAGCATCCCACCCCATTGAGACCAACCACCTTGAAACCATTGAGTTGACGGTTTTGCTCTGCTTTCTCGCTTAGATAGAGATTTGTCGTGTCATGATAAGCCTCATAAGATGGGTAAGACCCATTGTCTTGTCTTTGCAGCACCGCTTCTGTGGGATAGTCGGGAATGACGCCGTCCTCACAGCCTTCTATATTCGAGGATATGCATGAGCGCCACTCTTCAAAGGGAGTGTGGGCTAAGTCGTGTGGTAGATAAGGCGTGTTCCACGTGCAGTACTCATTGCATAGCCAAAGTTCTTTTTCCCCTAAGGCGTCGGCAATCTCCTGCATAAGCAATCTCCAAAATTGGCCTTTGGAGAATAGCTGACAGTAGTGGACTCCGCATTCTATATGCCACATGCCCACGCAGAGCTGTATGCGCATAACATCCCACAGCTCTGTGGTTATGGAATAGTCATCATAATCGTCATCGTATTCCATGTTGAACACTCCTTTGCCCACACAGTATTTCGCGGACAGCTTTTCAATCGTTTCTGCGATATACGCTTCGCAGGCTCGTTTGTTGTTTCGCTTAGTAAAGCGATTTCTCACAATGCAACTTAAATCAACGCCCATAATATATAGTGTTTTGAAATTACGATGCAAAGTTAAGTCGGCATTGTTCCACATCGTGGTACATGTTGAAGGATTTTTACGAAAACAGAAATAAAGTTGGTGCCCAGGCTGCTTAGGACACCAACTTTATTTATGGGCATGCAATTGCCATCCGTAATGGGCAAGACTGCCGACGGGCACTTTGGGGAAAGTCTAATGCAGGAAATCGAATACCTGCAGTTTCTTCACAGCCAGTGCATGGCGCTCCTTATACGCCAGTCGGTAGTAGCGTTTGGCTTCATCGAGGTTCTTCACTGTTCCCCAACCGTTCTCGTAGGACTCGCCTACGCGGTAGTGGGCGTAGGGCAGTCCGCATTGCTTATAGAGTTCGAATGCTCGTTCCAAGTTTTTCGGATAACCTTGGCTTCCCTTGCGCAGGATGTCGGCAAGATTGCTCATCGCCAACTCGTCGCCCTGACTGATGGCCTGCTCATACCAATAGACCGCCTTATGGATATCCTTCTCTACCATTATTCCATTCTCAAAGATGCTGCCGAGATTGTTCTGAACATCTTTGTCCTGAAGATTGGCGTCGTCAGGGTGGTTCTTCAGCAAGTCGAGCAGCCACTCCAAATATTCATTGTCGAAACCGGAATCCTCGTAATTGTCGGTATAAGACAGGTAGAACTCGCGATAACATTTCGGGATATCCGAGTAATTGTCGTTTTTATCTGTCATTTCTATTTCTCCTCTATCTGATGGTTATACATTTCTGTTGCCTTACGCATGCGGTCTTCTATCTTATTGATAACCGACTGTGGACTTATAACCTGCAAACGACCACACTTTGAGAGCATATAGTCTATGAAATCGGAAGTAGGCTTCAGCTGCACCTCTATGTCAGCGAAGTCTGGGTATCTTTCGGGATGCTCAATAAGATCAATCCTGCTCGGCCATGACCTGAAGATTTGGCTCTTGTGCAACGGAACGTCGCGCAACTCATAACGCTCATCGGCATAGGCCCTGATCACGATTCGTTCCGTGGGCATTTCCTCATCGATTACCACACCGAAGTAGGGTTCAAAGAAATCTGCCACATCGAAGTCTTTGGGCAGCTTGAAAGTATGCTCTTGCACTTTTAACTCTTCTATCTTGTTGAGGCAGAACATCTCGTACTTGTCGTCGAAGAGTTTGCCTAACAGGTACCACCTCTGGTGGAAGAGCTTCAGGCAGTAAGGGTCGGCAGCCGTCCAGAAACTCTGTGGTGAGCCATACTGGCAATAGAGTATGCTGACACGGCGCTTGCTTTTCATCGCATTGATAAGCTTTTCGAGAGCCTGCTCGTCCACCGACACCCGCTCAGCCACAACCCGCTCCTTGAGCGCCAGGCTCTCACTGACCACACTGCTCAGCGACAGCGTCGACAGCATCCAGTTTTGCACCGAGTCGTCTTCCAGCACTTCCGGGTTGCCTATATAATAGCGGTAGCGGTCCTTGCGGTCGCACTCGATGTAGATGCCAAAGATGTCTTGTATCGCATCCTTATGGCGGTTGAAGGTGGTGCGTGCCATCTCCACGCCGCCGCTCATATCGGTCTCTACCCATCGCTCATTCAGTTCCACCAGAGAGATACGCCTCGCACGGTAGATGGTTCTCACGAGCCAGATATATTCTTTAAATAATGCCGGAATTTTCATCTGCTTCAGTTTTTATCTGAACGCAAAGTTACGACAATATTGTTTCATATCGTGGTACAAGTATAGAAAAGTTTACGCCCTTGCCTTATTTTCCAGATAACGACATGCCTATTACGAAGACATGCGAAAACGCTATAAGGGCTGTCCCATATCAACAGGACAGCCCTCATAGCTTTTATTGTTTTATGAAAGAGAATGGCGAAACTGCGGTCAACCATTCTCTGAATCATGTATTGTCAGGATTAGTTCTCCTCAACGGTCTGCTTGTCGGAGTAGTCGATTACGTTCTTGCGGTTTGCCTGCATACGGTCATGCTCCTCCTGAGAGCCAACGATGATTTTCTCGAACTCGCGAAGACCAGTACCGGCAGGGATGAGGTGACCGCAGATAACATTCTCCTTCATACCCTCAAGACGGTCAACCTTACCGCGGATAGCAGCCTCGTTGAGCACCTTGGTGGTCTCCTGGAAGGATGCTGCCGACATGAAGCTCTTGGTCTGGAGGGCAGCACGTGTGATACCCTGGAGAATCTGAGTAGATGTAGCAGCCACTGCATCACGCACCTGAACGAGCTTGAGGTCGCGGCGCTTCAGACTTGAGTTCTCGTCGCGCAGACGACGGGCTGTGATGATCTGTCCCTTCTGTAATGTGTCGCTGTCGCCAGCATCCACTACAACCTTCTTGCCCCAGATGCGGTCGTTCTCCTCAGCAAAGTCGAGCTTGTCAACCATCTGCTGCTCGAGGAATGTGGTGTCGCCCGGATCGTTGATCTGAACCTTACGCATCATCTGACGAACGATAATCTCGAAGTGCTTGTCGTTGATCTTCACACCCTGCAGACGGTAAACGTCCTGTACCTCATTGACGATGTACTCCTGAACGGCGGTAGGACCCTTAATGGCGAGGATGTCACCAGGGGTGATAGAACCGTCGGAGAGCGGAGTTCCGGCACGTACGGCATCGTGCTCCTGCACAAGGATCTGCTTAGAGAGCGAAACGAGATATTTGCGCTGCTCGCCAGTCTTCGATGTAACGATGATCTCACGGTTACCACGCTTCACCTTGCCCATTGTAACCTCACCGTCGATTTCTGACACTACAGCAGGGTTGGATGGGTTACGGGCCTCGAAGAGCTCTGTTACTCGTGGGAGACCTCCCGTGATATCTCCGGCCTTGCCGACAGAACGAGGAATCTTGACGAGAGTGACACCGGTTGCCACCTTCTGGCCGTCTACCACTACAACGTGACCACCCACAGGGAGGTTGTATGTTCCAACCACCTCGCCATTCTCATCGATGATGTCGCAGGTAGGCACCTTGCTCTTGTCCTTAGACTCGGTGATGATGGTCTCGGTGAGTCCGGTGGTATCGTCGGTCTCTGAATGGTAGGTAACGCCCTCGATAACGTCGCGGAACTTCAGCGTACCGGCATACTCTGTAACGATGACGGCGTTGAATGGGTCCCACTTAGCGATTACCTCCCCCTTGGCGAGAACATCGCCAGCCTTGTGGTAGAGCGAGCTACCGTAAGGCACGTTCATAGAAGAAAGCGTGATGCCTGTATGTGGATCGATGAAGCGGATTTCAGCCAGACGGCTCACTACCATCTCACACTCGCGGTCGCTGCCATCGTCGGCTTTCTCAACGAACGGCACCGTGCGCAACTCATCGAATTCAATCTTGGAATCGTTCTTAGCTACGATAGTGGCATTGGCGGCTGCGTTGGCAGCCACACCACCGGCGTGGAAGGTACGGAGAGTAAGCTGTGTACCCGGCTCACCGATAGCCTGTGCGGCGATGACTCCTACTGCCTCACCCTTCTGCACCATGCGGCTTGTAGCGAGGTTACGTCCGTAACACTTCATGCAGACGCCGTGCTTGCTCTCGCAGGTGAGCACTGAACGGATCTCGACGCTCTCGATTGGAGAGTCTTCGATAGCCTGGGCGATTGACTCTGTGATCTCGTCGCCGGCAGCCACGATGAGCTCGCCAGTCTGAGGATTCACGATATCGTGTACTGACACACGGCCGAGGATGCGCTCATAGAGGGTAGAGATAACCTCGTCGCCGTTCTTCAGAGCTGTACATACAAGTCCGCGCAATGTGCCGCAGTCTTCCTCGTTGATGATGACGTCGTGAGAAACGTCAACAAGACGACGGGTCAGATATCCGGCGTCGGCAGTCTTCATGGCGGTATCGGCAAGACCCTTACGGGCACCGTGGGTAGAGATAAAGTACTCCAACACGCTCATTCCCTCCTTAAAGTTAGACAAGATAGGGTTCTCGATAATCTGTGCACCCTCTGCACCAGCCTTCTGAGGCTTGGCCATAAGTCCACGCATACCGGCAAGCTGACGGATCTGGTCTTTAGAACCACGGGCTCCAGAGTCAAGCATCATGTATACGGCGTTGAATCCCTGGT
>CAVBFA010000115.1:0-11255 GCA_963594595.1 Oscillibacter sp.
TTATCCCAAATCGGTTATTAGGGCTTGCTTGGATTTTGTTTTTTAGAAGAGTGGATTTCGTTTGGCTTTTAATGAGTAATAGCGAGCTATTGCGAATTAAAAACGGACAAAAGACGCCTTATAAAAAGCAAAAGACTGCAAGCAGTCATAAAAAAAGAAAGTAAACGTCCTAATGACCGATTTGGGTTAAAGCAGACAAGAACATTAACACTGATATATATAATAAGGTAATGACAAACAATCCTAAAGCTACAATACAAGAAGGCAAGGCTATTCTCGGTATCGAATTCGGTTCCACCAGAATCAAGGCTGTGCTCATCGACGAGAACAACATCCCGATAGCCCAGGGCTCCCACGAATGGGAGAACCAGCTTATCGACGGTCTGTGGACTTACAGCATCGAGGCGATATGGAACGGCGTGCAGAACTGCTACGCAGACCTGCGTGCCAACGTGATATCGAAATATGACGTTGAGATAGAACAGTTGGCTGCCATCGGCGTTAGCGCCATGATGCACGGATACATGGCATTCAACGACAAGCAGGAGATACTGGCCCCGTTCCGCACATGGAGAAACACCAACACTGCGGAAGCTGCCGCCAAGCTCTCTGAACTGTTCCACTTCAACATACCGCTGCGATGGAGCATCTCCCACCTCTATCAGGCTATTCTCAACAAGGAGGACCATGTGAACAACATCAACTTCCTCACCACCCTTGCCGGATATATCCACTGGCAGATAACGGGCAAGAGAGTGCTCGGAGTGGGCGACGCATCGGGCATGCTGCCTATCGACTCCAAGACCAAGAACTACGACGCTGAGATGATAAGCAAGTTTGATGAACTCGTGTCACCCTACGGCTTCGACTGGAAGATAACCGACATCCTGCCTCAGGTGCTCTCTGCCGGAGAGGATGCCGGCACTCTTACTGCCGAAGGCGCCAGACGACTCGACATCTCTGGTCATCTGAAGCCTGGCACACCGGTGTGTCCGCCAGAGGGCGACGCCGGAACGGGAATGGTGGCTACCAATGCCGTGAGAAAACGCACGGGCAACGTGTCGGCAGGCACTTCGTCGTTCTCTATGATTGTATTGGAGAAGGCTTTGTCGCGTCCATACAAGATGATCGATATGGTGACGACACCCGACGGCAGTCCGGTGGCAATGGTACACTGCAACAACTGCACTTCTGACCTCAACGCTTGGGTGAACCTCTTCAAGGAATATCAGGAACTGCTGGGCATACCGGTGGACATGAACGAGGTGTTCGGCAAACTCTACAACCATGCCCTCAAGGGAGATGCAGACTGCGGAGGACTGATGGCATACAACTATATCTCGGGAGAACCCGTTACAGGACTGGCAGAGGGCAGACCTCTGTTCATGCGCTCGCCAAAGAGCAAGTTCAACCTCGCCAACTTCATGCGCGCCAACCTATACGCTTCGGTCGGTGTGTTGAAGATAGGCAACGATATTCTCTTCAACGACGAGAAGGTGAAGGTGGACCGCATCACCGGACACGGCGGACTCTTCAAGACCCCCGGCGTGGGACAGCGTATATTGGCTGCCGCCATCAATTCTCCGATTTCTGTAATGGAAACGGCTGGCGAAGGCGGAGCATGGGGCATCGCACTGCTGGCCGGCTACCTCGTGAACAACAAGAGCAAGAAGAGCCTCGCCGACTATCTCGACAAGAAGGTGTTCGCTGGCAACACCGGAGTGGAAATCGCTCCGACGAAAGAGGATGTTGAAGGCTTCAACAGCTACATAAAAGAATACCAGAACTGCCTGCCAGTGGAGCAAGAAGCAGTGAAATTAAAAAAATAATAAAGTATTCGCCTTAGTCTTCGCCAAAAACAAAATATTTATATATCTTTGCAACAGAAGAAAAACTTTGTTTAACTAAAGGCGATTAACGACTAAAGAAGACCATCGTCTTTTAGAATACTACAAAACATAAATCGATATGAACGACAAGAAGATTATGAACAGGGCAGCCGACAACATCCGCATCCTGGCTGCGTCTATGGTAGAAAAAGCTAAATCGGGACATCCGGGAGGAGCTATGGGTGGAGCAGACTTCATCAATGTGCTGTTCTCTGAATTCATGGTATGGGATCCGGACAATCTCACATGGGAAGGTCGCGACCGCTTCTTCCTCGACCCAGGACACATGTCACCGATGCTCTACAGCGCTCTCGCATTGCAGGGAAAATTCACCATCGACGAACTGAAGCAGTTCCGCCAGTGGGAATCACCTACTCCAGGACACCCTGAGCGCGACGTGAAGCGTGGTGTGGAGAACACATCCGGTCCGCTCGGACAGGGCCACACTTTTGCAGCCGGTGCTGCTGTGGCTGAGAAGTTCCTCCAGGCAAAGCTCGGTTCAGAAGTCATCAAGCACAAGATCTATGCATACATCTCTGACGGTGGTGTGCAGGAGGAGATATCACAAGGTGTCGGACGCATCGCCGGCAACCTTGGACTCAACAACCTCATCATGTTCTACGATTCCAACGACATCCAGCTCTCTACTGAGTGCAACGTGGTGATGAACGAGGATACCGCTGCCAAATACAAGGCTTGGGGATGGAACGTGGTGACAATCAACGGTAACGACCCTGACGCTATACGCCAGGCTCTCACCGACGCACAGAAAGAGGAGGAGCGTCCTACTCTTATCATCGGTAAGACTATCATGGGCAAAGGCGCACTCAAGGAGGATGGCTCAAGCTATGAGCACAGCATCAAGACTCACGGTGCTCCTCTCGGCGGCGAGGCTTACGTGAACACTATAAAGAATCTGGGCGGCGACCCTGAGAACCCATTCGTGATATTCCCTGAGGTGGAGAAGCTCTATGCTGACCGCGCTGAGGAGCTCCGCAAGATCGTTGCTGAGCGTCACGCTGAGGAAGAGGCTTGGGCTAAGGCTAATCCTGAGAAGGCTGCCCAGATGAAGGAATGGTTCAGCGGCAACGCTCCTAAGGTAGACTGGTCTGTAGTATCACAGAAGGAGGGTTCTGCCACACGTGCCGCTTCGGCAGCATGTCTCGGTGCTCTCGCTGAGCAGGTTCCTAACATGGTCTGCGCTTCGGCAGACTTGTCTAACAGCGACAAGACCGACGGTTTCCTGAAGAAGACCCACTCTATCGTCCGCGGCGACTTCAGCGGCGCATTCTTCCAGGCTGGTGTGAGCGAGTTGACAATGGCGTGCATGTGTATCGGTATGTATCTGCACGGCGGAGTGATACCGGCTTGCGGCACATTCTTCGTATTCTCTGACTATATGAAGCCTGCCGTACGTATGGCTGCGCTGATGGAAGTGCCTATCAAATTCATCTGGACCCACGACGCATTCCGCGTTGGTGAGGACGGACCAACTCATGAGCCTGTTGAGCAGGAGGCACAGATCCGCCTGATGGAGAAGCTGAAGAACCACCACGGCAAGGACAGCGTCCGCGTGTTCCGTCCTGCTGATGCCGACGAGACTACCGTCTGCTGGGCTATGGCAATGGAGAACATGGAGACTCCTACTGCTCTCATCTTCTCTCGCCAGAATATAGCAAAGCTGCCTGCCGGCAACGACTACGAGCAGGCTCGCAAGGGTGCATACATAGTGGCTGGTTCTGATGAGGACTTCGACGTTATCCTGCTGGCTGACGGTTCTGAGGTGTCTACATTGGTGGCTGGTGCTGAACTTCTGCGCAAGGACGGCGTGAAAATCCGTATCGTCAGCGTACCGAGCGAGGGTCTCTTCCGCACTCAGTCTAAGGAGTATCAGGAGAGCATCCTGCCTGCAGGAAGCAAGATCTTCGGTATGACAGCCGGTCTGCCTGTAACTCTTGAGGGTCTTGTAGGTGCCAACGGCAAGGTATTCGGTATGCCAAGCTTCGGTTTCTCTGCTCCATACAAGGTGCTCGACGAGAAACTCGGCTACACGGCTGAGAATGTATACAAGCAGGTGAAGGATCTCTTGAAGTAAGAAAAAACGACGGTCTTGTAGGTCTCTCTCTCCTACCTTACCCGCCAATGGCGGCGACAGAGTAAAGAGGATGACAGACTGACCGACTATAAAGGATTGAAGAAAAAAAAGAAGGAGTCGCGGGAGGACTTCTCTAAAAAAGGAGTCCTCCGCATCTCTGACCCTAAGCTAAGAACATAGCTTATAAACACAAATAATAACCCTTAAAAAATTACGACTATGGAAGTAAAGACAGTTGGAGTGGCATGTGACCACGCAGGTTTCCCTTTGAAGCAGTTTGTAATCCAGTATCTGGAATCTAAAGGTTATCAGTATAAGGACTTTGGTACATACAGCGACACAAGTTGTGACTATCCTGATTTCGCTCATCCTCTGGCAGAGGCAGTAGAGAGCGGCGAGTGCTATCCTGGCATCGCTATCTGCGGCAGCGGCGAGGGAATGGTTATGACATTGAACAAACATCAGGGCATCCGCGCTGGTCTTGCATGGGACAAGGAAGTGGCAGGTTTGATCCGTCAGCACAACAATGCTAACGTTCTCGTTATGCCAGGTCGCTTCATCGCCAACAAATTGGCAGAGACAATCATGGACGAATTCTTCAAGACTCCTTTTGAGGGCGGACGCCACGAAAGAAGAGTAGAGAAGATTCCAGTAAAATAAACAGTGTTTCGCAATCTGCGGACAAGCTGAAGAAAAAAGACAAAGTTGTGGGTTTACCTTCGTGGCAGACTCACAACTTTATTTATTCTTCATATAGCTAAAGTAGCACCTCAAGATATTTTATTTTGTTGGGGTACTAAAGAATATGAAAAGTTACCGTAATATTTCACATCAATCATGAGATGCTATGATGAGCCGTTTTATTCCTTGTTCATAATGCTCTTGGCAAGCAGATAGACTCTCGTGCCTATACCTTGCGGCCAGCGGTCTTTGGGGTTAGTGTCCATCAACTCTGCCCGTTCAATGGCTGTGGAGATATGAGGAAGTAGTTGATATGGATTGTAGTCTGCCTCTTGATAGTGACCCATCAACTGACGTAGCCTGTATTTAGTCCAAGTTCCATGAGTGGATATACGGGGATTCTCTAACAACGATTGCTTGTCTTCATCACAATACGCCATCACGTCTTCGAGATGGAGTATCAGCCAAAGCTCAAAGCAGGGATTGCTCATGCAAAAGCGAAGATTGTCATTCTGTTGGCAAAGTTGGGCCACCTCCGCAAGCATCTTCTCCTTCCAGTCGTCACGGTCTATGATTACCCAAAGTTGGTCATCCTCCTGGATGTTGTATTCATCGATGAATGCCTTCAGTTGTCGGTGGACGTTGGCAGGACTGGAGTTATCATCCTCTCGGTTCAGTACTACGAGCTGCACATTGGAGGCACATAGTTCTTGACGCATGGCCTCGAAATAGATATTCTCCGTAGCACGTCCTTCAGCAGCAATCACAATGAGGCGTGATGACTTGACTCCTTCTATACGTTTGAAATCTTTTCTCTTTCTCATAGCATTACCACTTTAAGAATTGAATTGGGGCAAAGAAAGGTATTGCACCATATCTGCCCTGGAGATAGCCCTTGCGCACATCCTCGCGAGGCTTATATTCTGCCAACGACGTGAGATGTGAGGCTCCATCCTTGCTCTTTTCGACAAACCAGACTTCATCGGCACGAATCAAGTCAAGATTAAGGAGGTTGCACTCGTGAGTAGAGAAGATGAGTTGAGTGTCATGGTCGGCATCCAATCCAGAGAAATAGCACTCCAGAATCTTCTGGGAGAGCATGGGGTGCATACTGCGGTCAATCTCGTCAATGAGATAATCCACCTCGTTTTGCTTCAAATCGATGAGCATTGGGATAAAGTCGAGCAAACGGATACTGCCGTCGGACTCTTCGCCAAGTTCGAAAACGACATCTTCACCTGTGGTTAGATTGCGATGCACGGTCTTCTGCTTAAAGATGTCATAGTTGCCATTCGCGCCAATTTGAAAGAGGAACATCTCGCCACCTATAGTTGCCGCCATGCTATATGGCTTGCCTGTCTTGACCCTTGACAGAATATTATTGAGCTCTTCTTGCTTGATATTGATTTCGTCCTTCTTCATCTTGTAGAGGCGCACATCAGCAATGCCTGTGTTGAAGTATTCAAGTAATGATCTGGTAGTGCTGCGCAACTCATCATTATTTTCGGTCAAGAAAGAAATACCCTGCAACCGGGTGCTTGGGAAGATAATCTTCAATCCGTCAGCAAACCAGTTCTTAGCCACCTTGATGGTATCCAAACCAGTGCCGTTACGACGAATATATTCTGAAAGGAAACTAGTGTCCGCAGGTGTACCATGAGCCAAGAACTTCAGGAGCATCTTGGTCTCTTCGTTGCCATCTACCTTGCCAAAGGTAAACTCGTTACCCTCAACAGATACCTTACGAGAGAACACCTCCTTGTCAGTGCGGCTATTGATTTCGAAGAGCCACTCTTCCTTAATTCCACCGATAGTGAACTCCACACCATAGGCATAACACTTGCCCATGGTTCTGAACTCAACCTCAATCTTTGAATTGCGGTTCTCGGTATCTGAGAGTTTGAATGGCTCCACCTTGTTCTGTGGGAAGTAGCCACCCGCAATCTGTTGAAGCAGAGCAATGGCCTTGATGATATTACTCTTGCCAGAGGCATTGGCACCATAGATAATACCTGTCTTAAGCACAGAAATATCATCACGCTTCTCTGCACGCGAAACATGCTCGCCATGGGCATTGCTCTTGCCTGCGACGAAACTAATCTGCGTCTCATCCTTGATTGAGTAGATATTATCGAATGTAGCTCTTAAAATCATATTCTTGTCGTATTGTCGGTTATTTTGTGTACAAAATTACACAAAAATCACCTTATCTCAAAATACACCTGTCAAATACTCGCAATTACTATGCATTATTAACACTTTACAGTCCGCTATCATGACAAATCCCGTCAAATTTCTAAAGGCATAATGACCGATGGATTACTTCAGCGGCTCCACATGGATATTGATATGCGTGCGCTTGCCGAAGCGGCGACGCAACTCATGTTCTATGTTCGTGGCATGCTCATGCGAAGCCATCAGACTTATGTCGCCTGGCATTCTGAGATGCATCTCTATGGCAATGTCGTTGCCGATATGACGGGTGCAGAGATTGTGGATGTCGCTGACACACGGTTCTCTATTGGCTATGTCTACGATCTCGTCTTCCATTTCCTTCGGCAGACTCTTCTCAAGCAGTTCTCCAAACGAACTGCCGATTAGTCCGAGGGCTGTCTTCACAATGAAAAGGCTCACCACAACGGCTGCTATAGGGTCGAGCACAGCCCAACTCTTTCCCAATAATATCGCTCCGCCGATTCCCACAGCAGTACCTATCGAGGAGAGAGCATCGCTGCGATGATGCCAGGCATTGGCAACGACAGCCTGCGACCCCACCTGCTTTCCCACACGAGCCGTGAACCGGTAGGTCCATTCTTTCAGTGCGATGCTCAGCAGGGCTGCCAAGAGGGCTATCATTCCCGGCTGATGAATCTCCTCGCCACGCATCACATCCCATATCTGATGGCATCCATTATAGAATATGTATAGTCCCACAACGAGCAGGGCGAGTCCGATTATCGATGTGGCAAGCGTCTCATATTTGCCGTGGCCATAGTCGTGGTCTTCATCAACGGGTTTTGAACTGATGCGCACGAAGGCTATCACCACAATGTCTGTGAGGAAATCTGACAACGAATGCACGGCATCGGCTATCATGGCTGCCGAACCGCCGAGGATACCGGCAACGAACTTGAAAACGAGAAGCACCACATTGACGACACTTCCCATCAGCGTGACACGATAAATTTTTTTTTCTCTTTCTTCTGTTTCCATAATATACCTAATTCTTATTATAAACAGCTGCAAAGGTATAAACAATTACCTATTATTAGGTATGGATGAGAGGAAAGTATGATTAAAAAAGATAAAAAACACAAATCAAAATCCACTCTTCTAAAAAATCAAAATCCAAGCAAGCCCTAATGACCGGTTGGGGTTAAACAAAAAATTCTCTGATTCCAGAACACTTGACCATTACAACCGTCTATCCGGTTCGTCTCGTCAAAATTCAAGAATCAGAGAATTCAGTATATCTTTGTTTCCTCCTCAACCTGCCATCACCACCCTGCAAGAAATAAAGTCTACCGGCCAATGACAGCTAAGGGAGGGGATATCAACCATCAGTCTTCGTATCCGTTAGGATTGTTCTTCTGCCAGTTCCAGCTGTCGCGACACATCTCCTCGATGCCATACTGTGCCTCCCAGCCCAGCTCTGCCTTTGCCTTTGCAGGATTGCAGTAGCAGGTGGCAATATCGCCGGCACGACGAGGTTTGATGGAATACTTTATCTTTATGCCATTTGCCTTCTCGAAGGCGTTCACCACATCGAGCACCGAATATCCGTGACCTGTTCCGAGGTTATAGATGGCAAGTCCGCAGTTGCGCTCGATAGCCTTCAGCGCACACACATGACCGGCTGCCAGGTCGCACACATGGATATAGTCGCGCACTCCCGTTCCGTCGGGTGTGTCGTAGTCGTTGCCAAACACACCGAGCTCTTCTCTCTTGCCCACTGCCACCTGTGTGATGTAAGGCATGAGGTTGTTTGGAATACCATTAGGGTCTTCACCGATTCTGCCGCTCGGATGTGCTCCGATAGGATTGAAATATCTCAGTAGCACAACGTTCCATTCCGGATCGGCATGGCGCACGTCTTTGAGCACTTCCTCAAGCATCCACTTTGTCTGGCCGTAAGGATTGGTGCAGTAGCCCTTCGGACACTCCTCTGTGATAGGAATCATAGCCGGGTCGCCATACACGGTGGCTGAACTTGAGAAGATGATGTTCTTGCAGCCGTGCTTGCGCATCACGTCTACGAGGACGAACGTTGCCACCATATTGTTCTCATAATACTCCAATGGCTTTGCCACCGACTCTCCGACGGATTTCAGTCCGGCATAGTGGATAACGGCGTCAAACTTGTTCTCGCTGAAGATCTTCTCCATCGCATCTCTGTCTCTCACGTCGGCGTTATAACATTTCACATCCTTGCCGATAAGCTCAGATACTCTCTTGAGCGCCTCCGGCTTGGAGTTGACGAAATTGTCCACCACTACTACGCTGTGACCAGCCTTGTCAAGTTCAATGATTGTGTGGGTGCCGATGAATCCGGCACCACCGCATAAAAGAATGTTCATAACTCTTTACCTATTAAAATCTTTCGACTCAATGTCTATAATATCTATCTGCAAAAGTAATGAATTTATGGCAATTACCACCACCTCACTACCCTATTTCTGCTATCCACCGCTGATTTTAACATAATCCAAACATTCATTGCAACATGGGATTAACATTATGGGGAAGAATTGTTTGCCATTACAAAGAAAATAAGTAATTTTGCACGCATATCCATTTTTATAATTATAAAAAAGACATGATGCAGGCTATGATATTCGCCGCCGGACTCGGCACCCGACTCAAGCCGCTCACCGACCACATGCCAAAGGCTATGGTGAGCGTGGGAGGAGAACCGCTCATCAGGCACGTCATAGAAAAGCTGAAGGCAAGCGGTGCGGAGCGCATCGTCGTGAACGTTCACCACTTTGCCGGACAGATAACAGACTACCTCAAAGACAACAACAACTTCGGTGTTGACATCCGCATATCCGACGAGTCGCAGAAACTGCTCGACACGGGTGGCGGAATAAAGAAGGCTGCGCCACTCTTCCTCGGCGACAGACCGATACTGATACACAACGTGGACATACTGAGCAACGTGGACCTGCAACGGTTTTATGCCGAGGCTGACCATGAGAGCGGCGTCGACGCACTGCTGCTCGTGAGCGAGAGAAAGACGAAACGCTATCTGCTCTTCAACGACGACATGAGGCTCATGGGATGGACCAACATTGAGACGGGAGAGGTGAAATCACCTCATGAGGGTCTCGATCCGGACAAATGCCACAAATACGCCTTCGCCGGCATACATGCCTTTTCGCCAAGGCTGTTCCCGCTGTTCAACGGGTTCGGCGACAAGTTCGGCATCATTGACTTCTATCTCAAGGCTTGTGCCGACCACAATATCCGGGGATATCTGAAAAAGGACCTCCGCCTGCTCGACGTGGGGAAGCTCGACACGCTGAAGGAGGCTGAGGATTTCATCTCCGGGATATAAAGGGATATTTATGGATATAAAGTGACTCAGATACAAGAAACAATATCATCTAAACAATATAAGTAAATGCAACAGAAGATCATTATTTTAGACTTCGGCTCACAGACCACGCAGCTCATCGGACGCCGCGTGCGCGAGCTCGACACCTTCTGCGAGATTATGCCTTACAACAAGTTTCCGAAAGACGACGAGAGCGTCATTGGAGTGATACTCAGCGGAAGCCCCTACTCTGTTCACGACAAGGAGGCGTTTAAGGTTGACCTCAGCCAGTTCATCGGCAGAATACCTGTTTTGGGCATCTGCTACGGAGCGCAATACATCTCCTATTCCAACGGTGGAAAGGTGGAGGCTGCCGACTCTCGCGAGTACGGAAGGGCATGTCTGGAGAAGTTCGACAAAGAGAACCCTCTCTTCAAAGGCTTCGTGGAGAAATCTCAGGTGTGGATGAGCCACGGCGACACGATAACGGCGATACCGGAGGACTACAAGTGTATCGCGTCGACAGCCAACGTGAAGTTCGCTGCCTACGCTTCTACAAAGCAGCCGGTATGGGCAGTGCAGTTCCATCCGGAGGTGTTCCACTCGCTGCAGGGCACTCAGTTGCTGAAGAACTTCGTGGTTGACATCTGCGGAAGCCGACAGGACTGGAGCGCTGACTCCTTCGTGGAGACTACGGTGAAGGAACTGAAGGAGCAGCTGGGCGACGACAAGGTGATTCTCGGACTCTCCGGCGGCGTGGACTCAAGCGTTGCCGCCGTATTGCTCAACAAGGCTATCGGCAAGAACCTCACCTGTATCTTCGTAGACCACGGCATGCTGCGCAAGAACGAGTTCCGCGACGTGATGGAGGACTACAAGTGCTTGGGTCTGAACGTTATCGGTGTGGACGCAAGCGAGAAATTCTTCGCCGACCTGGCTGGTGTTACCGATCCTGAAAAGAAGCGAAAGATTATCGGAAGGGACTTCGTAGAGGTGTTCAACGCCGAGGCGAAGAAGCAGACGGGAGCAAAATGGCTGGCTCAGGGCACTATAT
>CAVBFA010000116.1:0-3035 GCA_963594595.1 Oscillibacter sp.
GTGGTATAGTAGGATATATAGGATATAGAGATGCTTATCCGATTTTGATCAAAGGTTTGCATCGTTTGGAATATCGAGGTTATGACTCGGCAGGCGTTGCTCTTCTTGCCGGCGACCATAAGATGAACATCTATAAGTCTAAGGGTAAGGTTAGCAATCTGGAAGAGTCTGCTGCCTCTAAAGACACATCTGGCCACATCGGCATTGCCCATACTCGTTGGGCTACACATGGAGAGCCTTCTACATTGAATGCTCATCCCCACGTCTCACAAAATGGCAGACTGGCACTTGTTCATAACGGCATTATCGAGAACTACTCCAATCTGAAGACTTTCCTTGAGGGCAAGGGCTTTACCTTCAAGAGTTCTACCGACACCGAAGTGCTTGTTCAGTTGATTCAGTTCATACAGGATGAATACGGCAAGGATTTGGAAGGTGCTGTAGTTTCGGCTTTGCGTCGAGTTACTGGAGCATACGCCATTGCTGTGGTTGACAAGGAGTATCCAGACAAAATCGTAGTGGCAAGAAAATCAAGTCCGCTTGTAGTCGGAATCGGTGAAGACCACAAGGAATTCTTCCTTGCTTCCGACGCTCTGCCAATCGTGGAATACACCAAGCAGATGGTATATTTGAATGATGGAGAAGTGGCTCTGCTGAAGGTAGGACAGAAAATGGAGATTCATACACTTGACAATGAGGATGTAGACCCAAAGATCAAGGAGGTGGATGTAAATCTCGATACCCTTGAGAAGGGAGGTTTTGAACATTTCATGCTCAAAGAGATTTATGACCAGCCACGTTGCATCTCCGATTGTATCAGAGGAAGATTGCTGGCAGATGAGAAGAAGATTGTGCTCAGTGCTATTAACCAGCATCGCGACAGGCTTTTGCGTGCCAGCCGTTTCATTATCGTAGCCTGTGGCACTTCATGGCATGCCGGTCTGATAGGCAAGCAGATGATAGAGCAATGGGCGAAGATTCCCGTTGATGTGGAGTATGCTTCAGAGTTCAGATACCGCAAGCCTGTCATTCAGCCAGGAGATGTTGTCATAGCCATTTCTCAGAGTGGAGAGACTGCAGATACCCTTGCCGCCTTTGAGCTGGCAAAAGAAAAAGGTGCCCTGTGTTTCGGTATCGTGAATGTAGTTGGTTCAAGTATCGCTCGTGCCTCCGACACTGGTATTTATACTCATGTCGGTCCGGAGATTGGTGTTGCTTCAACCAAGGCGTTTACCGGTCAGGTGATGGTTCTTACCCTCTTTGCCCTCGCTCTTGGTCATGAACTGGGCAGCATTTCCCAGACGGAGTTTGAGAAATACGTTACAGAGTTGTCTCTCATTCCAGAGAAGATGAAGAAGGTGTTGGAGCAGGATGCATTGACAAAAGACATTTCGCGCACTCTGACCTATGCCCGCAATGCTCTTTATATGGGTCGTGGCTTCAACTATCCTGTAGCTCTCGAGGGAGCTCTGAAACTTAAGGAAATCAGTTATATCCATGCTGAGGGTTATCCGGCAGCAGAGATGAAGCATGGTCCGATTGCATTGGTCGATGAGAACATGCCTGTGGTTTTCGTTGCCACCCACCATCAGCTCTACAAGAAGATATTGAGCAATATCCAGGAGGTGAAAGCCCGTAATGGCAGAATCATCGCCATTGTAACAGAAGGCGATGAAGCGGTGAAAAACATTGCCGAGGCCACTATTGAGGTTCCTGCCACTTTACCAGTCGTTGCGCCATTGCTCTCTGTCTTGCCGTTGCAGCTGATAGCCTATCATGTAGCCGTGTTCAAGGGACTGAATGTGGACCAGCCAAGAAACCTCGCAAAATCAGTTACTGTTGAATAATCAAATGGAAAAGAAAGATTTACG
This sequence comes from Oscillibacter sp., assembly GCA_963594595.1. Classification (GTDB taxonomy): domain Bacteria; phylum Bacteroidota; class Bacteroidia; order Bacteroidales; family Bacteroidaceae; genus Prevotella. The sequence continues at coordinate 1,872 of CAVBFA010000116.1, forward strand.
TATAGTGTTCATGGGAACTCCGGAGTTTGCCGTCGGTACGTTGAGCAAACTCGTGGAGGGAGGCTATAACGTCGTTGCTGTGGTGACTCAGCCAGACAAACCCGTGGGCCGTCATCAAGACACGCTCCAGCCTTCGCTTGTAAAGCAATATGCGATGAGCAAGAACATCCCGGTTCTGCAGCCCGTCAAGATGAAAGACCCGGAGTTTGTTGAAGCCTTGCGCGCCTATGATGCCGACCTTCAGGTGGTAGTGGCGTTCCGTATGCTTCCGGAGGTGGTATGGTCTATGCCGCGCTTCGGCACATTCAATGTTCATGCCGCCTTGCTGCCGCAATATCGTGGCGCAGCACCTATAAACTGGGCAGTCATAAATGGTGAGGTACAGACAGGTGTCACTACTTTCTTCCTCGACCATGACATTGACACAGGCAGGATAATAATGCAAGACACGTTCGACATCCACGACGACTACAACGTGGAGGATGTTTATGACGGTCTGATGGAGTTGGGAGCAAATCTCGCACTGAAGACTATCGACAAGATGTTGGAGGGCGACGGCTATGTTGAGTCAATGCCTCAAAGCGACATGGTGGCTTCATCTTCAGATTTGCATTCTGCCCCAAAGATTTTCAAGGAGACCTGTAATATATCTTGGGATCAGCCTGTGAAGAAGGTTTATGACTTCATCCGCGGTCTGTCGCCTGTGCCAGGAGCATGGACTACTGTGCTCGATGACAAGGGCAAGGAATATGTGCTCAAGATATATAAGGCTGCCAAGACGGAAATCCCTTCCGACGGTGGGGTAGGACTGTTTACCGTAGACCAGGGGCGTCTGCTTGTCAATGCTTCGGATTATAAGCTGCAGCTTGAAGTCATCCAGCTTAGCGGCAAGAAGAGGATGGAGGCTCGCGATTTCCTTAATGGCAAGGATGTTTCGGGCTGGAAAGTGAAACTGTAGACCTGTATCTTCGGTTTATTCTATGTACTCAGAATATATTGCAAGACAAGGGTCATTTATTGAATAAAGGCATTTTATCTAAATAGAAAAAGCAAGCTAACAGAAGTTTTGTATTCTCGTTAGCTTGCTTTTATCGTTGTTTATCGTCAGACAAACTATGGTTTACGTCAGAATATTTTGTGTTTTATCGTTTGACAATCTATAGT
>CAVBFA010000116.1:3045-11072 GCA_963594595.1 Oscillibacter sp.
ATCTATAGTTTATCGTATGAAAACCGCTTGTTCTTCGTTTGACAACCGCTTGTTCATCGTATGAAAATCGCCTGTTAATCGTTTGACAATCGCCTGTCTGACATTTGCGATTCGGCGGTTATGTTTTCTCAAAGGAGTTTCTGAGGATTTATTCTGCCGACATGTCTGCCACCATTTTCCTGTAAGTGGAATATAGATGCGAGCGGCTTACGTAGCCTCTCAACGTGCCGTCGGTTTCAAGTACAGGGAGCATTCCGGCGTCAGTCTGGTCGAAATTCTTCATCACAGTCTCCATCGGGTCGTTCACGCTGAGCACACATGGCGGTTGGGATATTAGCTGTTTCACCTTGAAATGGTGGTAAAGCTCCGTCCTGAATATTATGTGTCTGAGCTTCGACATGTCGATTTCTCCCATAAACTTTCCGCCCTCGTCGAGAACGGGCAGTATGGTGGTGTGGCTTCTGCTTATGGCGTGTACGAGAGCACCGAGGTCCATGTCCTCAGGCACGTGGCTGATGTTCTTGTCAATCACGCTGTCTATGTTCATGAGCGTGAGGATAGCCTTGTCTGTGTGATGGGTGATGAGTTTTCCCTGCCTTGCCAGTCGCATGCCGTAGATGCTGTGCGGTTCGAAGATGATGATGGTAAGATATGAGCAGATGCTCACTATCATCAGCGGAATGAACATCTGGTAGCCTCCCGTTATTTCGGCGATGAGGAATATTCCGGTGAGCGGAGCATGCATTACACCCGCCATTACGGCAGCCATTCCTAAGAGCACGAAATTCTTTTCAGGCACGTAAATACCGATTTCATACATGTTCCAGAGTCTTGCGAACAAGAATCCCACATAGGCTCCGATGAACAATGATGGTGCGAATGTTCCTCCGCATCCGCCTCCTCCGTTGGTTGCCGATGTGGCAAACACCTTGGTGAGTATTACCAGCAGCACATACACCACGAGCAGGTTGCTGTGTCCGTAGAAGAGAGAGTTGTTGAGAATCTGGTCCCAGTCCTGTGGAGTCCTTCCGTTGAGAAGAATGTTGATGCTGTGGTATCCTTCGCCATAGAGCACTGGGAACAAGGCAATCAGCGTGCTCAGCATAGCTCCTCCGAGAGCCAGCTTTATGTATGGATGGTTCTTGAGTTTTCCGAACACACCCTCGCAAGCAGTCATCGTGCGCATGAAATACAGGCTTATTATTCCGCCAGCCACTCCCATCAGTATATATGCGGGCACTCTTGAGAGAGTCCACGTTCCGTCAACATGGAAGTCGAAGAGCACTCCGTCCGACGAGAATATGTATGTGAAGCATGCTGCCGTCACGCTGGCTATGAGTATAGGCAGGAGTGAAGCCATCGTCAGGTCTATCATCAATACCTCGAGCGTGAACACCAGTCCGGCTATCGGCGCCTTGAAGATTCCGGCGATGGCAGCTGCCGCACCACATCCCACGAGCAGCATCAGCGTGTGGTTGTCCATCTTGAACAGCCTTCCCAGGTTGCTTCCTATAGCTGAGCCTGTAAGCACGATAGGCGCCTCGGCTCCCACGCTTCCTCCGCAGCCGATGGTGATGGCAGACGCTATCACGGAACTCCAGCAGTTGTGGGCTTTAAGCCTGTTCTTCTTGCTGCTGATGGCGTATAGGATGCGCGTTATTCCGTGGCTGATGTTGTCTCTCACGATGTATCTTACGAATAGCGACGTGAGGAAGATTCCTATCACCGGATATATGAGATATAGCCAGTTGAATCCGTCGATGTCGAATCCCACCGTGAGCAGATGCTGTATCTGCTTGATGAGCGTGTGTAGTATGCTTGCTGCTACTGCAGCAAGGAAACCGACAGCCAGACTCAGTATCAATGTGAACTGCTTGTTGGTAATGTGTCTTGTGCGCCATTCTATGAACTGGTTCAGTAGCGCTGATATCTTTTCGTGCATGATTTGTTCCTCAAGTCTTTCTCTTTTCTATCTGATGATTTTCACCTCGCCGTTCTCCGACAGCTTTATGATGCTTGATGGATTGTGGGGCTTGTGCTCCTGCCTTCTCGACCAGCACACATAGTCAACGCCATTCAGTATCTCTTCGCTGATGTCCATGTAATTCTGCGCTGCGGGTTCTCCGCTGATGTTTGCGCTTGTGGATACTATCGGCTTCTGGAATCTGTAGCACAATTCTTTGGAGAACGGTTCTCTGGTGATTCTCATCGCTATGCTTCCGTCGTCGGCTATCAGGTTGTCAGCCAGGTTTACGGCATTGTCCAATATCACGGTAGTTGGCTTTTCAGCCAGTTCAAGCAGGTCCCATGCCACTTCAGGCACGTTTCTCACGTATCTTTGCAGCCTTGCGTCGGAGTCCACGAGGCAGATCATCGCCTTGTGGTCGTCGCGGCGCTTCAGCTTGTATATCTTTTCCACGGCTTCTCTGTTCGTTGCATCGCAGCCTATGCCCCATACCGTGTCGGTGGGGTATAATATAATCCCGCCGTTTCTCATCACTTCTACTGCTTTCTTTATGTCGTCTTCCGTTTTCATTTTCTTTCTCCGTTATATATTTCTTTTCTTCCTTCGTTATATATCCTTAGTTATTTATACATTCTTCGCTACATATTCATTGCTGATGCAGATATGCAAAATTAAGCTAAATTTATTTATGCTTAAAATTTTTGTTCAAGAAAATGCAGTCTTTCCCTGTCACTTTCCAGAGAAATAATAATACCAGTATGTGTTGCCGTATGATTTTCCAGCCATCGACATTGCCTCTTTCTTGTTCGTTACGCTTCTCAGAATGTTCTGCATGTCAGTGTAGTCGGTGTCCATGATGTCGTTGTGGTAAGAAACCATGGGGTTCGACCTTATGTGGTTGTATAATATCAGAGCCTCTCTGTAGTGTTTCGGCAGTTTGTCGAATTTCGTTTCCTTGTCGTCCACCAGTTCTTTCACGAAGAGGTCAATCTTCCTGTCCATCAGATAGGCGCAGAGCAGATAATCCCTGAGCGGCTTTTTGGCGTATCTGTGCTTTTTCATCCATTTCAGATACTGCGTCACTCCCATCTTCTCTACCGTCGGCTTTGCCACGAAGCGGAATATTTCATATTTCGGCAGGAGCAGACTCTTCACCGAACTGCCGTTTGGCAGCAGGGCTTCCGACCCTCCATACACTCTGTATTCAAACAACCTTTCGCCCATCTTGCCCTCTCTTGCCAGGGCGTAGGCTCTGAGCATCGTGATTGTGGAGTCTTTGTCAGCCTTGCTTGTCTTCACGCTTAGCGCATCCTCGTATTTGCCTTCAGCCACCATCACTTCCATTTTCATCCTCTCGTGGAACACCCTGTCTGTGTTTGCCGTGGCACCTATAAAAATATATAGGGCAGCCATCGTCAGGAAGTTTTCCCATACTGTCCTTACGGGTGTTTCCAGCTTCGGAGATTCTTCGTTGACGAGCCTTGCCGACACGTATGCCGCTCCTCCCCATGCCGTTAGCAGCAGGGGGGCGAGCCATGCCCATTTGCCAATAGAGTAGCCTTGGTCTATGCTCGGACTGATGTCGGTGAGCATCGCCAGCAGCAGCGCCGAGGGTAGGTAGGTGAGTGCCGGCATCTTGATTGTCCTCTTCGTTGCAGCGTCCACTCCCTGCTGAAGCAGCAGCAGGATTGCCGTGATGATGACAGCTCCCACGGTGCGGTTGTATTTTGTCAGTCCGTCTGACAATACGTGCTGCTCCATCGTCAGGAGGTCTGCCTGATAAAAAAACAGGTAGGCGAATGTGAAAACGCAAAAGACAATGGCACATGCAATTTCTGCAATCCATGTGTCATTGCCTCTGCTTTTGAATATACTCTTGGTCATTTCAATTCTTCTTCAATACTACTGCAGATCTTGCCGGAATATATAGCTTCAGCCATTCTTTATGCTGGTCCACATAGAGCTGGTCGTAATTTGTGAGGTGGGTGATGCTGTCGTCGGCAAACCCGAATCCTCCGAACTCCTTTGCGTCTGTATTGAGCACCACGTCGTAGGAGCCTGTGGGCACGAGGAATCCGTATCCCGTGAACGACTTCGTGGGGTTGAAGTTGAACACGAAGAGCAGGTCACCCCTCATGTAAGCCAGTATCTGGTCGTCATCGTTGTGCCATATTTCCTGCAGTCTGGTGTTCTGGAAGTTCTTCACCATCTTCATCGTCTCGAGCATCCTCTTGTCGAAGTCGCCCAGATAGTGGTAGTCCAGTTCCTTGTTGTCTACGAGGTTCCATTGTCTGCGTGCGTATTTGTGGCTCCATCCGTTGCCTTCGCGTGGGAAGTCAATCCATTCCGGGTGTCCGAACTCGTTACCCATGAAGTTGAGGTAGCCCCCGTTTATGGTTGTTGCCGTGACGAGTCTTATCATCTTGTGCAGCGCAATTCCTCTTTCCACGGTTCCGTTCTCGTCGCCCTTCTTGAAGTGCCAGTACATGTCGGAGTCGATGAGTCTGAATATTATCGTCTTGTCGCCCACGAGAGCCTGGTCGTGGCTTTCGCAGTAGCTGATAGTCTTCTCGTCGGGTCGTCTGTTCTTCACCTCCCAGAAGATGCTGCTCGGTTTCCAGTCTTCGTCTCTTTTCTCCTTTATCGTCTTTATCCAGTAGTCGGGGATATTCATCGCCATTCTGTAGTCGAATCCTATTCCTCCGTCCTTTGTTTTTGCTGCCAGTCCGGGCATTCCGCTCACCTCTTCGGCTATAGTTATCGCCTTGGGGTTGATTTCGTGTATGAGTTCGTTGGCAAGTGTGAGATAGCAGATGGCGTTATCGTCTTCATGTCCGTTGTAGTAGTCTCCGTAGTTGCAGAACGCCTCTCCCAGTCCGTGGCTGTAGTATAGCATCGAGGTAACTCCGTCGAATCGGAATCCGTCGAATCGGAACTCCTGCATCCAGTATTTGCAGTTGCTGAGCAGGAAGTGCACCACGTCGTCTTTTCCGTAGTCAAAGCACAGACTGTCCCATGCCGGATGCTCTCTCCTGTCACCTCCGTAGAAGTATTGGCAGGGGTCACCCGCCAGGTTTCCCAGTCCTTCGATCTCGTTTTTCACGGCATGGCTGTGCACGATGTCCATTATCACGGCTATTCCCATCCCGTGAGCCGTGTCGATGAGCGACTTGAGTTCTTCGGGAGTTCCGAAGCGGCTCGACGGTGCGAAGAAGCTGCTCACGTGGTAGCCGAAGGATCCGTAATACGGGTGCTCCTGTATTGCCATTATCTGTATGCAGTTGTATCCGTCTTTCTGTATCCTGGGCAGAACGTTGTCTCTGAATTCCGTGTATGTGCCCACCTTTTCGGCGTCCTGTGCCATTCCGATGTGGCATTCGTATATTAGGAGCGGCGACTTGCATGGAGTGAATTTGTTCTTCTTCCACACATAGGGTTCGGGGTTCCAGACCTGTGCCGAGAAAATCTTTGTCTCTTCGTCCTGCACCACTCTCTGTGCCCATGCCGGTATTCTCTCTCCGTCGCCTCCTTGCCAATACACGTGCATCTTGTAGAGATCGCCGTGTTTCATCGCCTTTTCAGAGAGTTTGAGTTCCCAGTTCCCCGTTCCCTCTATTCTCCTGGCTCTGTATCTTTCGTCCTCCGTCCAGTTGTTGAAGTCGCCCACGAGATAGATGTCAGTTGCGTTCGGTGCCCACTCTCTGAACACCCATCCGCGCTTCATCTTGTGTAGACCGTAGTAGTCGTGTCCGCTGGCGAATGCGGCAAGCGTCCTCTTTCCGTTGCTTGTCAGCTGGTTCTTTTTCCATTCCGCATGCTCGTGTCTGCCTCGTATGGCGTCTTCGTATGGTTCGAGATACGGGTCTTTCTGCACGATGCCTATATGTCTGGGCCGGTCCTTTTTCGCCGTTGTCGTTTTCCGGGAATCGGCTTTAGTTGTTCTGCTTGCCATGATTTACTGATAGTTGTTTCGTTAGTTGATGTTTATCCTCCTCTCATTGGTCGCTGTGGATGCAGGCGTCATGCCAGCACTTTGAATATAGCCTTCTTGAACTGAGGTTCTTCCGACACGCATGGCGCATGACCGTCTTGTGGGAAGAATATTGCGAATTCTCCCGGCTTGCATGTGAAATATGTGTCAGCGAGGATAGCGTATTTCGTGATGTCTTTCTCTTCGTTGTATTCCTCTTCCGGCAGGTTGCATAGTGGAGTGTATCCGAATGTCTCTTCTGCCGAGAGCGGAATCTGTATGTCGATCATCCTCTTGTGTGTCTCCAGCTTTGCCTCTTGTTTTGTCTTTCCCTTTGCTGTCTGTATGTTCACGAAGAGGTCTTTGTCCTTGATGAAGTGCTTTCCTTCCTCGAGAGTGTTGAGGTCGTTTGCCTTGATGAATTCCACCACGTCCTTGAAGAGCGGGTTGAGTGTTGCGTACTTCTCCAGGTTGTCGATTGTGTCAATTACCATGATGCTTTGTTTTTTTTGTTAGATTTGTTGTTTGTCCGTCGCCCGTCGTTGTGTGGGGCTCCGTTGTTGTTCGTTTTCCGTTTGCGCTGCGTCTTCGTCTGGCTTGCGGTCTCTTTGCCTCTCAGCCTTTGGGCTTCTTCTGCCTTCTGGTCTTCGGTCCCTCAGTTGTTTAGCAGTCGGTTTCCCGTGCCTTTTTGTATGCAGCTCTTTGAGTGTCAGGACTTTCTGCCCATCCTGTACATCTCCTGTGCGGTGATGTTTCCGTTTCGGTCTTTGATGATGAACTTTCCGTCTTTCATGTCGTCCTTGTATTCTCCTTCAGTTCTTTTTCCGTCTTTGTCCACTTCAATTGATGCTCCGTTGCGCTTTCCGTTTTTGTATACGCCTTTGAATTTCCTTCCGTCGGCAAAGTGGATTATCATCGTTCCGTTCTGCAGTCCGTCTTTGAATTCGCCTTCAAACACGTCACCGTTTTTCTTTGTCAGCTTTCCGTGTCCGTTCTGCTTGTCCTCCTTCCATGAGCCCACATACACGTCACCGTTTTTCCACGCGAAGGTGCCGTTTCCTTCCATGTTCCCCTCGTTGAAGTGTCCTGTGTATTTGTCTCCGTTGGCGAATCTGAATATTCCTTCTCCTGTGCGTTTGCCGTGCAGGTAGTCTCCTTCATACACGTCTCCGTTTCTGAATCTGTATATACCCTTGCCGTTCTGCATGTCTTCGAGCCATTCTCCTTCATACACGTCTCCGTCGGAGTATTTGTTCACTCCCTTTCCCGAGCGCATGTTGTCGAGCCACATTCCCTTGTATGTGGTGCCGTCGCCCCAGTCGAAGAACCCTTCGCCGCATTTCTTGTCGTCTTTCCATTGTCCGTCGTAGTATGCTCCGCTGGCGTAGGTGTATCGTCCCTTTCCGTTCCGTTTGTCGTGATACCAGTTTCCGTCGTATTTGTCGCCGTTGTAGTAGTACATCACTCCGTGGCCCTCCTGGTAGTCTCTGAACCAGAGTCCGTCGTATTTGTTGTTGTTCATGAAGTGGTATGTTCCTTTGCCGTGCTGCTGGTCCTGATACCATTGTCCTTCGTATTTCTCTCCGTCGGAGAATGTGTACACGCCGAATCCCTGGCGTCTTCCCTTCACGTATTCTCCTTCATAGGTGTCCCCGTTCTTATATATCGCGTTTCCTTTGCCGTTTGGCTTTCCCGCGAGCATCTCCCCCTTGTATTGTCCTCCGTCTTTGGTCACACATGAGCCGAGCGTTATCTTCTGCGCGAAGCCTGCCAGCGGCATGAGGGATATCAGTAGTATGTATAATTTTTTCTTCACTTTCGGTCGCTTTAAAATTTACTCCAAAGGTAATGATAATTTTCGAGACAGCCAAATGTTTTCAGTTTTTTTCATAATCACCGGTCCTGTCGATATTAGAGCTGCGTCTCCTTGCTTCAGACTGCCTTTGGGGTTTGGTGCGACAAGCCTTCCTCTTGTGGAAGGACGAATCTTGTTTGTCTTTTAACCCAAATCGGTCATTAGGGCTTGCTTGGATTTTGGAATTTTAGAAGAGTGGATTTTGTTTGGCTTTTATAAAAGCTGGCTGTTGCGAA
>CAVBFA010000117.1:0-11049 GCA_963594595.1 Oscillibacter sp.
TCCACTCTTCTAAAAAACAAAATCCAAGCAAGCCCTAATAACCGATTTGGGATAAAAACAAGCAGTCTTGCTTTGTATTGTCTTCGGTTTGCATTATCTTTGCCCTGGAGAATAAAATCGGCATACAATAATAACATTCAGCTTATGGCTCATCTTCCAGACGACATAATACTAAACGGCTTCATATCCTTCAACGGCGATATGACCAAAGAGTACTTCTATGGCTACTGCCGGCGTGCATACAGCATATACGACAGGAAATACCTGCTGCACGGCAAGGCGGGGCTTGACTTCTATTCCCTCGCCCACGACTACTACATACAGTTGCTCACCCACCATTTCGAACCTCTGCTCAAGAAGCCGAAAGCTGCCAAGCTGTCTACATGGATGGTGAGGGGTTTCCATTTCGTGGTGCTCGATGCGCTGAAGGCTTACAACAAGGAGTATGAGCATCTCTCTGAAGAGGCTTCCGATGTGGTGTTGGAGTATGTACGGTCCACCGACAAGGAGGAGGGCATGCTGCTGCAAGTGGCAGAGGCAGTGGCATCACACTACCACGACCGCATGATGCAGGAAATAGCCCACATGGTGTTTTATGCCGGATTCAAGCAGAAGGACGTGGCGGCACAGCTCGGCATCACTCCGGCTGCCGTGAACATGAGATACAAGAAGATGATGGAGGAAGTGGTGACTCCCTACGTAATAGAGAATTACGGCGAAGGTCTCACCATGGCTCCGGTCATGGAACGCTGCATGGAAGACAGTTCGGCAGACGTATGCTTCAGCAAGGCGAGTCCGATGTCAGCTTCATTACTCCCACGCTTCGTCAAGTGGCAACAGGAATCAGAACAAAATACAGATATCATGAACAGAAGAATCACACCATCACTAATCACCGCCCTCAAGCCGAACGAGATATTCGTGTTCGGTTCAAACCTGCAGGGCATCCACGCCGGCGGTGCGGCACGTGCGGCGAGACTGCATTTCGGTGCCGTAATGGGACAGGGCGTAGGAATGCAGGGACAGTCGTATGCCATCCCCACCATGCAGGGAGGCACGGAGACCATCAAGCCCTACGTAGACGAATTCGTGGAATATGCCCGTCAGCATCCCGAACTACATTTCCTCGTCACTGCCATCGGCTGCGGCATAGCGGGATTCGATGCCGACGACATCGCCCCACTGTTTGAAGAGGCAACGGACATTGAGAACATCTCGCTGCCCGAAGAGTTCTGGGATGTGCTGGAATAAGCCAACAACAGACTGATGACCGATTGGGGAATAACAGAGTATGACGACAACAGGACGTTCTCTCCACCAACGACAACGCATATAATATATAAGGTATAATCAACAAAGAACAATAAAAAACAATAACATCATGAAGAAACTGAAGATGCTACTGCTGACCTGCTTTATGGTCATGACCAATGCCGCCATGGCGCAAGACCACCTCAATCTGCCATACTTCACCTCCGGACCGATACAATACGGAATGGTGTCGGAGACGGCACTGACATACCAGGGAGAGGCCACCGTGCAACGGTGTATGGAACCGAACCTGAAGCATGTCAAGATTCCTTACAACGTGTCGAGAGGACTGACAAACTGGACCATAGAGGTGATTGCGAGCGGTGCCTTCGACGGTTGCTCTCTGGAGTCGGTAACGCTGAACGACGCCATAAAGTTCATCGAGTCACAAGCATTCTCCAGATGTCCGCTGAAGACATTCACCTGTCCTGCCAAGCTGCGCCACATCGGTATGGGTGCCTTTCAATGGTGTACGGAACTTGAATCGATACATACCGACAACAACCTCAAGGCCATCGGCAACGCAAGCTTCTGGGGATGCATCAAACTGAAACGCTTCGACTGTCCGAAAGACATGCACACTATCGGCGAGAACGCTTTCAGATGCTGTAACTCGCTGGAGTATGTCACTCTTGGCGACGACATGATAAACATCGGCGAAGGCGCATTCAGCGACACTCCAAACCTGAAGGCGATAGCAATAACCAACAGGAATCCTCACGACGCACCGAACGCTTTCTGCCGCGAAGTGCTGCAGAACACATGGCTCGTAGTTCCTGACGGATGTGTGGGAAAATACAAGTCGAAGAAAGGTTGGCAGGACTTCGTACACGTGATTGAGCGGAGCAAGCTGAAATAAGACTTTGTGCCAGCTCCACCAACCTTTTTATCCACAAAACGGTCATTAGGACTTGCTCGACCTAATGACCGTTTTTGGGCTTATATTGGGCTTATATATAGCTGGGAAATTCTACAACATAGTGCGGAATGAATCCACCACGCCAAGCAGATGCTTCTCCTCGTCAACCACGAGGACGCAGTGTATCTTGTTCTGATGGAGCACCTGTTCTATGTCGGTAATCTTCATTTCCGGCGACACCATCTTCGGTGTCTTCGTCATGATGTCGGCAACGGTGAGCTGGAAGAATCTGTCCTGCGAGCTCTCCATCGCACGGCGTATGTCACCGTCGGTGACGAGGCCCACCACCTTGCCGTCAACCACCGGCACACACAGTCCCAGTCTGCCGTTGCTCACATGTATAACGGCCTCGCCGAGCTTCGTCTGCGGGTCTACTACAGGCAGATCGTCGGAACGCATCACGTCCTTGGCTCTGGTGAGCAGTCGTCTGCCGAGCGAGCCGCCTGGATGGAACTGTGCGAAATCGGTAGCCTTGAAGTTACGTGCCACCATCAGCGCACAAGCCAGGGCGTCGCCCAGAGCGAGGGCTGCCGTAGTGGATGATGTGGGAGCGAGTCCCAACGGACAAGCCTCACGGCTCACTCTGGAGTTCAGATGGGCAGTGGCATATTTGGCGAGCAGCGACTCCGGGTTTCCGCTCATTCCGATTACAGGGATCTTATGTTCGATGAGATACGGCAGGAAGCGCAGCAGCTCGTCGGTCTGTCCGGAGTTCGACAATGCCAGCACCACATCCTCTGCCTGTATCACGCCGAGATCGCCGTGGAAGGCATCAAGAGGGTTGATGAAGAAGCTCGGCGTTCCCGTTGAAGAGAGCGTAGCGGCAATCTTCGCACCGATATGTCCGCTCTTGCCCACTCCGGTAACGATGAGCTTTCCCTTACACTGTAGTATGATATCGACAGCCTTGTCGAAGTTCTCGTCGATATTCGGTATGAGTTCAAGGAGAGCCTTCGACTCGTCCTCGATACATTTTATTGCTGTGTGCGTGTATTTCATAATTCTACTTTTGTTTTCCTATTCCCATCAGCACAGACTGACGGGACGGCAGTTTCTATTAGTCAAGCAGACTCTTCACCACTCCTTCGAGGTCTTTCAGATAGAGCATGTTCGGTCCGTCGCTGAGGGCATGGTCAGGGTCGGGATGCGTCTCGAAGAAATATCCCTGTGCTCCGAACGCCTTTGCCGCCAACGCCATCATCGGCACATACTGACGGTCGCCGCCTGTCTTGCCGCCGGCTCCTCCTGGCCGCTGCACGCTGTGTGTGCAGTCCATCACCACGCGGTCGGCATACTGTGCCATGGCTGGCAGGTTGCGGAAGTCCACCACAAGATTGTTGTATCCGAAGCTGTTGCCTCTCTCAGTAAGCCACACCTCCTTGGCACCTGCCTCACGGCATTTCTCCACTGGATAGCGCATGTCTTCGCCAGAAAGGAACTGCGCCTTCTTGATGTTCACCGTGCGTCCGGTTCGTGCTGCCTCTACGAGGAGGTCGGTCTGGCGGCACAGGAATGCAGGAATCTGCAACACGTCCACCACCTCTCCGGCTGCCTTTGCCTGCCAGCTCTCATGGATATCGGTGAGCAGCGGCAGATGGTATTTCTCTCTCACGTCGGCAAGCATCTGCAGTCCGCGTTCCAGTCCCGGTCCGCGGAAGGAGTGTATCGACGTGCGGTTTGCCTTGTCGAAAGATGCCTTGAAATAGAATGTGCGGCCCGTCAGGTCGCTTAGTCGCTTTATCTCTGCCGCTATGGTGTCGAGCAATTCTGCCGACTCTATGACACATGGTCCGGTGATAAATATTGGATCCATTTGTTGATGATAAGTTTTGTTTCTAATAATTATAACAATCCCTGCCTTCTCCCGCCCTCATCTCAACGGACTATAAGGACGCAAAAAAGCATATTTCTCAATTTCACGGCAAATATAACACATCAACTCCAAGCAGCAAAGGATTTTCCTGAAAATCTTTGGCAACTAATTCCTTTAGCCTATCCGATACAGAAACTAAAAATCACATGAACATATATGAACATCTGTTTAGAATGCTTGGCATGTCATCAATAATCATCAACTACCTATTATCGCAATAAGGGGAGATTGGTGTAATCCTCAACAGGTGTTTACGGGCACAGCATATCCTAAATGTTAATATTTTATAAACTAAACATATTATCTTACTTTTTTTATCTATCAGAATAAATTATCTATATATTTGCAACACATAACAGCTTGTAAGCAACAAAGTGTTAATTAACATAGTACGAACCTAATTTTTTACATCATGAAAAAAGTACTATTTTATTTATTATTATTTATCTGTAGCTTTTCCACGGCAACATTTGCTCAGAGCTATCGCAGAGTTTCCGAAAAAGAAGCACTGAACATTGCCCAAAAACAATTTACAGGTAAAGATGTTGATTATTCAACACCAAGTGGCATTATACCAGGAAACGACACGATTCCTCTCAGCATAAGACAAGCTGACGTTGCCAACAGATTGTCTATGAGGTATCCTTTTAGGTCGAACAATGCCGATGAAGTTCGAGAACAGCCTGTATATCTGAACGTCACGACTACCGCCGCCGGTCAACTGGCAGAAAAGGTTGGTGACGATATAAACAATGTGGATTCATTGATAGTAAACGGCCCTATCAACGATACGGATTTCTACACCCTCTGGAGTGGGACATTCTATGGCAGGCTATCCGTCATCAATTTGGAAAACGCCGAAATTATTAATGGCGTAATACCGGAATGGGCTTTTTGCCGTGGAAAAGAACAAGTGATTGATGGATTTATATACACGATAGGCCTAAGAAGAATCATTTTCCCTGAAGGATTGAAAGTAATAGGTAGGTGCGCTTTTAATTTTGCGGAAGATTTAGAGTACATTAACATTCCAACCAGTCTCCAACGCATAGAAAGATCTGCTTTCGAGAATTGTTTGAGATTGGAAACTAACCCTCTGGTGTTTCCCGAAGGCTTCGAAAAGTTAGGAGAGCGGGCATTTATGAGCTGCCCAGGATTGAAAGGCAGCGTCGTGTTGCCTTCCACAATCAAAGAAATAGGGGCATTAGCCTTTTATTCATCTAAAATAACATCTATAAACTTCCCTGAAGGATTGGAGGAAATCGGGAATAAGGCGTTTTTTGATTGTCGGTTTAAAGAGGTGGTCATCTCGAATCCGAATATTATCTGGTCAGGCGAATCACAGTTTGGATGGAATCTCAAACTGGAAAAAATATCTTTGCCTGAAGAAATGACATACATCCCTCCTCGATTTCTTGAGTTTTGTATAGAATTGAAAGATTTCAGCATACCATCTGATGTCAAGGTCATCAAGAGTGGTGCATTCAACGAATGTTATAATTTACAGAAATTGGAATTACCTGCAGGATTGGAAGAAATTGAAGATCAGGCGTTTAGCGAATGTAAAGCATTAGAAGAAATTGTTTTCCCTGCATCCTTGAAAACCCTTGGAGCTGAAAGCTGCACAAATTGGACAAATATAAAACGCATCTACAGCATGGCTGCCGAGCCGCCAGTATGCAAAGTCAATATGAATTCAGGAGCAACGCCTTTCTATCCAGGTACTCCTAATGACATCCCGGTATATGTACCTACTGGTACAGCCGAGAAATACCGCAATGCCAAGGGTTGGGATTATTTTACGAATTTCATAGAAACAGACGATTTCCCGACTTCAACTATAAATGACATCAATATAGAGCAGCAGGAATCCAAGCAAGGCATTTATGACCTGAGCGGCAGAAAAGTGACAACTACCGAAAAAGGAAAAGTATATATCATCAACGGCAAGAAAGTAATTACTGACAACAACAGCCATTAAGAAAGACTTTCAGTTATCATTTGAAGGCCAAAAGGCTATAACGACATATTAGAAACGATAGCGGTCATCCCACATTGCAAATACAGCAAAGAGGGATGACCGTTTTGGGCATTACGTTGAACGACCTGATGACCGCGTTTTGGGGTTATGCAGGTCTACGCTCTGCAAATCACAGTTTAAAGAACTCCGTGAATGCCTTGATGCAGTATTCATGGTCTGCCACTGAACCCGTCTCACGCACGGAGTGCATGCCGAGGACAGGGTTACCCATGTCTACGCCACGCAGAGGCAATGATGAAGCAAGGATGTTGCCGAGGGTGCTGCCGCCTGCCACGTCGCTATGGTTGACGAAGCGCTGGCATGGCACACCGGCTTTCTCACAGATGCCAGTGAAGATGGCTGCCGAAACGGCGTCGCTGGCATACTTCTGGGCTGCATTGAACTTGATGCATGGACCACCGCCAAGCATAGGATGGTTGGTAGGGTCGAACTTCTCAGGATAGTTAGGATGCCAGGCATGGGCATTGTCGGCAGAAATCATGAACGACTTCTCCACGCTGCGGTAGAAATCCGACATTTCGCCACCCTGTGCGAACACCAGACGCTGCAACAGACTGCTCAGGAACGGGCTGCCGGCTCCCTGCTTTGTCTGGCTGCCGGTCTCCTCATTGTCGAATACGGCAAGCACCTGTGTAGTCTCCGGCACACCGCCACTCATCATCAGCGCCATAAGTCCGGCATGAACCATGCTCAGGTCGTCGAGTCTGCCGGCAGAGATGAACTCGTCATGCACTCCGAAAGTGCTGGCAGGCGCCGTGTCGTAGAGATAAAGGTCGAAGTCGAGGATATCCTGCGCCTTTACACCGAGTTCGCCGGTGATGACGTTCATCAGCATGTTGCCGGCCTCAAGCTGGTCGTTCACGATGCCGAGCAGCGGGAGCATGTCTTTCTGCTTGCTCAGTTTCACACCGTCGTTCACCTGACGGTTGAAGTGGATGGCGATATTGGTGATCTGCAGCAATGGTCGCTTCACATGCAGCAGACGGGTTTCCGGCTGCAGCGGATTGTCGGTGCGCAGGATTACTCTTCCGGCGAGGCTCAGCGGACGGTCGAACCATGTGCTCATAATAGGGCCGCCATATACCTCGGTGTTGAGCTTGGTGATGCCTCCCTCACATACCATTTCCGGATTCGGCTTGATACGGAAGGTGGGTGAGTCGCAATGGGCGCATATCAGATGGAATCCCGCATCGGCAATAGTCTGCCTGCCTATGCGTACGGCATAGAGCGAGGAGTCGTTCTTGGTGAAGAACAGCTGGTCGCCTGGCTCAATGGTGCCTATGGGAGCAGTGGAATCCATCTCTTTGAAACCGGCAGCGGTGAGACGCTCCTTGAGGGTCTTCACTGCGAGGAAATTCACTGGCGATGCATCGAGAAATGCGAGAAGGTCTTTTATCATAGTACTTTGTTTTTAAGTTATACAATCAAGGCGCGTCGGAGAATGACTTGCGCCCCATTCATACCTCATTATATATTACAAGAAAGGGACATGCCCGACGTGACGATGCATCATCCGGCTGTCCCTTTCTCTGTATTTGCTTATCAGTCGTTCTGCTTGCTTCTATAATTGTCCAAGCCCTCCTGGAGGAAGTTCAGATAGTCTGACACGTCTTCCTTGAATGAGAATGGACGAGAGAGAGGCATACCGTCAGGACCGAGGGTCACGTAGTATGGCTGTGCGAGAGCACCGAACTTGCTCTGCTGCAGGTAGCTCCACTTGTCACCGACAGTACGCAGAGTGCGCTTCTGTCCGTTGACGGTCACCTCGATAGGCTTGGCCAGAGGCTGCTTGTCGTCAACATAGAGAGAGATGAGCACATAGTCGTTGTTGAGCTTGTCGGCAACGCGTGGGTCTGTCCATACGGCAGCCTCCATCTTACGGCAGTTCACACAACCGAAGCCGGTGAAGTCGATGAGGATCGGCTTGCCCTGTGCGGCAGCGGCAGCCACGCCCTCTTCATAAGAAGTGTACTTAGGTTTCACCTCGTTGGTATTGAGGTTGAAGTCCTGTGTGTTCATCGGCGGTGCGAAGGCACTGACAGCCTTACAAGGAGCACCCCAGAGACCAGGAATCATATATACGGCGAATGCCAGCGAAACGAGACCGAGCATCACGCAAGGCACTGGCATTGGCTTTGGCTCACCGAGCATCACGTCGCTCTGGAACTTGAGCTTGCCGATGAGGTAGAGACCCAAGAGGAAGAAGATAGCAATCCAGAGAGCGAGGAATGTCTCACGGTCGAGGATGTGCCATCCGTAAGCGAGGTCTGCAACAGAGAGGAACTTCAGAGAGAATGCGAGCTCCACGAAACCGAGGCTCACCTTCAGTGTGTTCATCCAAGAGCCAGACTTAGGAGCTGACTTGAGCCATGCCGGGAACATGGCGAAGAGTGTGAACGGCAATGCGAGGGCAATAGAGAAGCCAAGCATACCGACTGCCGGAGCGGCGATGTTACCCGATGTAGAGAACTCAGCGAGGAGCAGTCCGATGATAGGTGCGGTGCAAGAGAATGACACAAGCACGAGGGTGAACGCCATGAGGAAGATAGACACGAGACCTGTTGTTGCAGAAGCCTTGTTGTCTACGGAGTTTGTCCACTTAGAAGGCAGCTCAAGCTCGAACCATCCGAAGAATGACACTGCGAATACAACGAGCACGAGGAAGATGATGATGTTGAACACGGCGTTGGTAGAAAGACTGTTCAGTCCGTTACCACCCGAAATAAGAGTGATGAGGAAGCCGAGCAACACATATATCACGATGATGGAAACGCCATAGGTAACGGCGTCGCGGATACCCTTCTTCTTGTCCTTGTTGCGCTTCATGAAGAAGCTTACGGTCATTGGGATGATAGGCCAGATACATGGCATGAGCACTGCGAGCAGACCACCCACGAAGCCCATGATGAGGATATAGAAGAGAGAGTGGCTTGCGTTGCCACCTTCCTGATATGCCTTCAGCTCATTGATAACCGGTTTCCAGAGGTCGCCGTCGGCAACTACGGATGCCGAGTCAGCCTCAACAGCCACGCCGGCCGGTGCCACGGCAGCAGTGTCGACAGCGGCAGCCTCCTCTGTAGCTTCCTCCTGAGCCTCAGGAGCATCGGCAGGACCGTTGCCCTTGTATGAGAACTCCACAGAGGTTGGAGGCATACAGCCGGAGTCGTTGCAGGCGCCATACTCCAGATAACCCTTCACTGAGTATGTCTTGCCTGTAATCTTATAGCGCTGCACGAAGGTAACGCTGTTCTCATAATAGCGGAGCTGCATACCGAAAATCTGGTCGTATTCCTTGATTTCCTTACCCTGAGCCTTGAGCTTGCCTACTGCCTTCACGCCCTCAGCCTTTTCGGTGTGCATAGTGGCAGGGATTGGTCCGTCAGCAGGGATGTTGGGGGCATATACATGCCAGCCCTTGGCGATCTTACCCTTGAAGACCACGTCGATCTCGGTGTCAGAAACCTGCTTCTGACTAACTGTGAAATGTACCGGACTTCCTTGTGCCCACAGCATGATAGCCATAAGCATCATGAGCGAAGTCGTAAACATTCTTTTGATTACTGAACTTTTCATTATTACTTTATTGTTTTTTTATTTTTTTGTTTTTCTTCGATTGTTTATCAAGGTGACTCCAACAGGAATCCTTATATAGAGTTACGTCAATCCTCCTTCACGCCTTTGTGGGTCATGATGTCGAGCACGAAACGGTCGGTATCGTTCATGCCGCGGCTGCCGATGGCTGTGAGGTTGCGGATGCTCTGGTCCACATCGTCGTCGATGATTCCCTCGTACGATGTGACATATTTGTGCTGCATGGCGAGCATCGCACTGAGCACTGCCGTGCTCACGCCGCTGGTGAGCTTCAGTGCGCAACTTGGCTTCGCACCGTCGCAGATCATTCCCGTAAGGTTTGCTATCATATTCTTCACCGAGAAGCAGATCTGCTCGAAGTTGCCACCCATGAGATATGTGATACCGCAGCTGCTGCCAGTGCTGGCAACCACGCATCCGCAAAGTGCTGACAGCGTGCCGAGGTTCTGTTTGATATATATTGCCGTGAGGTTACTCATCACGAGCGCACGGATAAGCTCCTCCTCGGTGTTGTGGTTCTCCTTGGCAAATACCACCACCGGCATGGTGGTGCAGATGCCCTGGTTTCCGCTGCCGCTGTTGCTCATCACCGGCACCATGGCTCCCGCCATACGTGCGTCGCAGGCACAGCTTGTGGCAGACAGTATTCTGGAGAAGATGCTGTCGCCCATGATTCCATGACCGAGCGGACTGCAGAGCGTCTTGCCCAGCTGATGTCCATAGTTCTCGCGCAGTCCGGCCTCAGATGCTGCCTCGTTGAGCTTCTTGGCGTCGAGGATGAAGCGGATGTCGTCGAGCTTGGCGGTGTGGGCGAATTCATACACTTTGCCCAGCGTCAGTCTGATGTCGTCGGCAGCCTGTGTGGCATTAGCGGCACACGAAGCCACGTTGAGCAGCTCCTCTGCGTCCTTGCGCATGAAGACGAAATTGGTGTGGGAGCTCTTGATGCGAGCCTCAGCTTCCTTTCCGCCAGCCTTGCAGAGGGCGTTGATATACAGTTTGTCGGCGTCATCATGTTCGAGGGTGATCTTGATTCTTCCCTCGTCGATGTATTTCTTTCCACGCTCCACATCGTCCTTCGTGCAGTCGCGGAGCACTTCCAGACTGAGTTCCGGCTTTCCTGCCAGTGCTCCCAAAGCGATGGCGATGGGAAGACCGATCATTCCCGTGCCAGGGATGCCTACTCCCATGGCGTTCTTAAAAATGTTTGCACTAAGTCTGACATCAATAGTATCAGGCTCTGCCGCAAGCAACTCTGTTGCCTTTGCCACACAAAGTGCCACAGCAATAGGCTCGGTACATCCAATAGCAGGC
>CAVBFA010000118.1:0-10998 GCA_963594595.1 Oscillibacter sp.
CTGTCCCTCCCCTACGGGGGAGGTTAGGTGGGGGCTAATGCCAGAGGTCAAGAGAAGTCTTCAGAAAAAGGAAGTGCTGTAGCTCTCCCTTTTCTTAGATAATGAGTGTCGCCGCTGATTGATTTAGGCTATAAAGCGAGATCAACCGACAGGTGGTTTAACTTTACGAATAATTGGTGGGGTTAGCCCAAATCGGTCATTATGTCAAGTTAATTTTTTACCATTACTTAAGTTTGCTTATTACAAAAGTGTCATAGTATCATTCTCAGCCTATCCAGAGCACTTAAAATACAACAAGCCAACAGGTTAAGTCAATGATACTTTTCTGAATATTTTACATAAAAGTATCATTGATGTATCATCGAAGTATCATGCCGCTTTAACCCGAATCGGGCATTAGGGATTGCCTGGATTCTGCTTTTTAGAAGAGTGGATTTTGTTTGGTTTTTAATGAGTAACAGCTGGCTATTACAACTACCTGAAATCTCCCCACACCGTGGGGAATGAAACCCCACATTAGGGGGTTCTGTTCCCCACGCTGTGGGGGAAATTTCGAGCATATGGTTTACCCTTGAGGATTGGCGCATTAAGTGACGGTAAAATAATAACTTGGTACGATTTGAGTAAGAAATGTAACATCCCAATAATGTGCCAGCCTCATCTTTTTGGCTGTTTTCATCCCTCTCATCGGTCATATAGCCCGCTATACTCCCTCTTCGAGTGAAGAAAACATCTCAAAAAATATGAGGCTCAAATCATACCAAGTTATTTTTTCACCGTCACTAAGAAGTTGCAAATCTTATTCTTGCAATTACCAAAAGTTTCAGATTAAATCGCAAATAATCGGGTTTTGCAAACAACAAAAACAAGTATCTTTGCAGAAAATAGGCTGCATCTCAGCATAGCGTCCAAGCAAGCTTGACGCTCTGCGTTCGATTTGCACTATCTTTGCAAACCACCTATGCCGAAAACCAGTCATGACATGGCTGCCGGCATCACGAACCTACTGATTCAAACTGACCGAAAATAACATAATCAAACAAATGGACAACAACAAATATTTCTTCGCCGTGGACCTGGGTGCCACAAGCGGAAGGACTATCATCGGAACACTTGCCGAAGGCAAAGTGCAGCTGGAGGAACTCACACGATTCGACAACTCGCTGATTGAAACGGGTGGTCACTTCTATTGGGACATCTTCGCACTATACAACGAAATCATCAAGGGACTGAAACTCGTGGCTAAGCGACAGCTGCCGATAACGAGCATCGGTATCGACACCTGGGGTGTGGACTTCGTGTGCATAGGAGAAGACAACGCCATTCTGCGAAACCCGATAGCCTACCGCGACCCGTTCACTTTCGAGGCGATGGACGAATATTTCAGCAAATGCGTAGACAAGAAGCGTGTGTATGAAACTACGGGAATCCAATTCATGAACTTCAACTCCCTCTTCCAGTTATATGCCATGAGAAGGGAGAACAATGTGGCTCTCGCCAATGCGAAGAAGATTCTCTTCGTGCCCGACGCCCTGTCGTGGATGCTCACAGGAAAGGCTGTCTGCGAATACACCATCGCATCGACAAGTCAGATGCTGAATCCGCGCACTAAAGACCTCGAACCGGAGCTGCTGAAAAGCGTGGGACTGACAAGGGAGAAGTTCGGCATGATGGTGAACCCAGGCACGTGTATCGGCACGCTGACAAAGGAGGTGCAGAAGATGACGGGACTGGGAGCGATACCTGTGATTGCCGTGGCAGGACACGACACGGGAAGCGCCGTGGCTGCTGTGCCGGCAAAGAACGAACAGTTTGCCTATCTCAGTTCGGGAACATGGAGCCTGATGGGAATAGAGACTAAAGACGCCATAATAAACGAGGTGTCGTATGAAAGAAACTTCACCAACGAGGGCGGCATAGAGGGCACCACACGATTCCTGAAGAACATCTGCGGAATGTGGCTGCTGGAGAGATGCCGCAAGGAATGGGGAGAGGACGCTCCGCGCGACTACGCCATTCTGACCGCCGAGGCAATGGCTACAAAACCGTTTCAGAGCATCATAAACCCTGACGACAAGATGTTTGCTAACCCTGCCGACATGCAGGAAGCGATAAGGGAATACTGCCGGGAAACGGGACAGCACGTGCCGGAGGGCTACGCCGAGACATGCCGCTGCATATTCGAGAGTCTTGCACTGAGATACCGCGAGGTGTTCGGATACCTCAGAGAGATGGCGGCGTTCCCTGTCAACACCCTGCATATCATTGGCGGAGGATCGCTGAACAGGCAGCTCAACCAGTTTACGGCAAATGCCACGGGAGTGGAGGTGCTCGCCGGACCGCAGGAATGCACCGCCCTGGGCAACATCATGATACAGGCGAAGGCGGCTGGCGAAGTGAACGACATTTTCGACATGCGCAGCATCATTGCCGACAGCGTGATGATGAACCGCTTCGTGCCTGAAGACAAGGAGCTTTGGGACGAGGCTTACGAAAAATATCTGGAGATAAAGAAGATAAAAGGGTAATGAGGAAGCCCCTCCTGTCCTACCCCACTTGGGGAGGGATCGGTCGGCTTGTCAACTTGCGAATCTGACACCCTCGTCAACTCGTCAACTAAAACAACAACAACTATAAAAACCTAAAGAATATGAAAACAGAACAAATCACAAAAGCTTATGAAATGGCAAAAGAGCGCTATGCCGCTCTGGGTGTAGATACCGACAAGGCTATCGAAACTCTCGAAAACACTCCTATATCACTGCATTGCTGGCAGGCTGACGACGTGGTCGGCTTCGAGCGCAACGTGGCAGCTTCCGGAGGTATTCAGACTACTGGAAACTATCCTGGAAAGGCACGCAACATAGACGAACTGCGTCAGGACATAGAGAAGGTGGACTCGCTGCTGGCCGGTAAGTTCCGTCTGAACCTGCATGAGACTTACGGTGAGTTCGGAGGAAAATTCGTTGACCGCGACGAAGTGGGAGTGGAACACTTCGAAGGATGGATGCAGTGGGCAAAGGAGCACAACATGAAGCTTGACTTCAACTCCACATCATTCTCGCATCCCAAGAGCGGAAGCCTGACACTCGCAAATCCTGACAAGGAGATACGCGACTTCTGGATTGAGCACACCAAGCGCTGCCGCCGCATCGCCGACGCTATGGGTAAATTCCAGAACGACCCTTGTATCATGAACATATGGGTGCACGACGGAAGCAAGGACCTCACCGTGAACAAGCTGCGCTACCGCGAAATCCTCAAGCAGAGCCTCGACGAGATATTGGCTGAAGACCTGCCGGGAATGAAGTCGTGTCTGGAAGCGAAGCTGTTCGGTATCGGACTGGAGGCTTATACCGTGGGCTCAAACTATTTCTATACCGGCTACTGCGCCAAGAACAACGTGATGTATACTCTCGACACCGGCCACTACGAACCGACAGAGAACGTCTCTGACGCCATCTCAGCATTGCTGCTCTACGTGCCGGAGCTGATGCTCCACGTGTCGCGCCCAATGCACTGGGATTCTGACCACGTGACTCTCTTCGACGACAACACCCGCGACCTCTTCTCTGAGATTGTACGCGCCAACGCTCTCAACCGCGCACATATCGGTCTCGACTATTTCGACGCATCAATAAACCGCATCGGAGCATATATCATCGGAGTGCGCGCTGCCCAGAAGTCGCTGCTCTCGGCTCTGCTCGAACCGACGGCAACTCTGCGCCAGTATGAGGACGAGGGCAAACTGTTCCAGCGTCTGGCACTGCTCGAAGAGGCAAAGACCCTGCCTTTCGGAGCCGTTTACGACTACTTCAACATGAAGAACAGCGTGCCTGTGGGCGAGGAGTATTTCGCCGACGTGGAAAAATACGAGAATGAGGTGCTCGCAAAGAGAAACTAAGAGAACAGATTTTCGATATCAAGCAATAATATAGCCGGAGCACCATGGGGAACGACCGATTCTCCTGGCGCTCCGGCTTTATCACAAACAGATTATTATGGAAATTATCATCGGACTTCTCATCATTGCCATCGGCGCATTCTGCCAGTCGAGCTGCTATGTGCCGATAAACAAGATAAAAAGCTGGAGCTGGGAGTCGTATTGGCTGGTGCAGGGCATCTTCGCATGGATAGTGTTCCCGCTGATGGGAGCGCTGCTCGCCGTGCCTGAAGGTCACTCGATAACGGAACTGATTGCCAACGGCAGCAGCTTCGACATATGGATGACGGTGCTGTTCGGAGCACTCTGGGGAGTGGGAGGACTGACTTTCGGGCTCTCGATGCGCTATCTCGGAGTGGCGCTCGGACAGAGCATCGCCCTCGGAACATGTGCCGGACTGGGAACCATCATGGGACCCGTGCTCCTCAACATCTTCTTCCCCGAAGAGGATGCGCTGAGCAGACTGACCTTCGCCGTGATTCTGGGTGTGGTGGTGACGCTGGCTGGCATCGCCATAATCGGCGTGGCAGGCTCCATGAAGGCGGCATCGCTATCTGAAGAGGAAAAGAAGGCGGCGGTGAAGGACTTCAACTTTCCGAAGGGACTCGCCATAGCACTGCTCGCCGGATTCATGAGCGGATGCTTCAACGTGGGACTGGAATTCGGAAAGGGGATAAACTTCGGCGACCTCACTCCTGACATGTATAAGACGCTGCCTGCCACATTGCTCGTCACACTGGGCGGATTCATCACTAACGCTGCATACTGCTTCTTCCAGAATGCGAAGAACAAGACATGGGGCGACTATTCCAAGGGTGGGGTGCTGGCAAACAACATCGTGTTCTGTGCGCTGGCAGGCGCTTTGTGGTACAGCCAGTTCTTCGGTCTGTCGCTGGGCAAGGGCTTCCTGACCGCATCCGACACGCTGATGACCCTCTCCTTCTGCATACTGATGGCGCTCAACGTGGTGTTCTCTAACGTGTGGGGCATCATACTGAAGGAATGGAAAGGGTGTTCGCAGAAGACCATTTTTGTGCTGATAGTGGGCATCGTGGTGCTCATCATCTCTTCGTTCCTGCCGCAATTGGTATAAATTCCAAACGGTCGTCAGGCCGTTCTATTGTAATGACCCGATGAAAGTTGGGGACTTAAAGCAATCGGTCATCAAGGCTTGTACTTCTTTGCAAGCCTTGATGACCGATTTTTATTTATCAAATTCTTATTACCGTTGGGGATTAAAGACTATTCAGAAGGTCTGCCTTTCCGTCGTTGATGAGCTTTATCACGAGCTCTCCGAAGAGGGTGTTCTGCCATGCGAACCAGGCGCGGGTGTAGCGTGAGGCGTCGTCTTTGTGGAACGACTCATGGATGAAGCCCGTGCCGGCGTCGGTCTGAAGCAGCGTCTGCATACACCAGCGTATCTCTTCGTCGTCTTTCGCCGTGAAACATTTCATCATGATAGACATCGGCCATGGCATGTCGTAGCCGATATGCGGACCGCCGATGCCTGCTCCTGCCTTGCCGCTGAAGAAGCATGGGTTGTCGTCGCTCCACACAAAGCGGCGTGTGTTCTGATAGATAGGGTCATCGATGTCTACATCGCCCATATATCCCATACCGAGGAGCGACGGCACATTGGCATCGTCCATCAGGAGGCGGTTGCCGAAGCCGTCCACCTCATAAGCGTATATCTTGCCGTATTTCGGATGGTCGTAAACGGCATACTTCTGCAGGGCCGCCTTCACTTCGGCTGCCAGTTCGCTGCATCTCTTTGCCATCATGAGGATTTCCGTCTTTCGGCTGCCATACGCCTTGCCTGCACAATGGTGCAGGATTTCAGCCGCCTTGTTCATAGAAGACACCGCCATGAAGTTTGACGGCACGAGGAACGGCAGTATGGTGGCATCGTCTGACGGACGGAACATGGAGGCTATCAGCCCTACCGGTTTCACCGGCGCTCCATAGCCGTCCCATCCCAGGGTGTCGAAGGCGCGGTCGGTCATGCGGGTGAACGTGTAGGGGCCGTGGTTCTCCTTGCGCTGCTGCTCGATGAAGGTGGCGAGGATATTGTCTATCGCCCTCAGCCAGTCTTCGCCGAAGATACTGTCGTCGCCGGTCACCTTCCAATATTCATAGGCGAGACGGATGGGATAACAGAACGAGTCTATCTCGTATTTGCGCTCAAACACTTCGGGGGCCATCTCCGTGTTGTCCTTATGCCAGCCGGCTCCCGTAGGACCGTCGTTATAGGCATTGGCGTAGCGGTCAATGTTTATACACTTCATCTGACGGAGTATTACGCCACGAAGCATCTTCTTCAGATTGTCGTCCTTATTGGCAAGGGCGACATAGGGCCACACCTGGGCTCCTGAATCGCGGAGCCACATCGCCGGGATGTCGCCGGTATACACGAAGGTGTCGTCGTCGCCATTGGGGAGCACCCGATAATGAACGGTGCTCTCAAGGGTATTGGGGAAGCAGTTGGCAAACATCCATGCCAACTTGGGATTCTTCTTCAGGATTTTCTGAACCTCGCGGATTTTCTTCTCGACGGCGGTTGAAGTGAAGAGGCGCTCGTCAACGGGCGGACGCTTCGACTCATATTTTCCTTTGACGGGAGCAACCACCTTGGTATAGCGTGAGTGCACGTCGACGGTGGCGTTCTCTTGTGCCGTCATCGTGGCTGTGGCTGCGAGGAAGGCTATGGTAAACAGGGTCTGTTTCATGATTGTGATATTATTCTTGTTTTGAAATGGTTTGCGGGATAAGGATTATCTCCCAACGGCAATCAGGCAGTATGATGACCGGCTGGGGATTATGGACGGTCGGCAGGCTTTGTTCCCCACGCCGACGGTTTGCTGCCCATCTGCAGTTCGAGCACTCCGCCTTTACGGATGTCGTCGTATAGGATATATGACTTGGTGTAGCGCTTGCCGTTGAGCTTGGCTGACTGCACATAGATATTCTCCTTGCTGTTGTCTGTGGCTACAATGGTGAATGTCTTGCCGCCGGAGACTTGCATCGTGGCTTTGTTGAAGAGCGGCGAACCGATGATGTATCTGCCGCCGGCCGGCTCCACCTGATAGAGGCCCATGGATGACAGGATATACCATGCTGACATCTGTCCCACGTCTTCGTTGCCACACAGGCCGTCTGGATCATCACGATATAGTTCCGTCATGGTCTGGCGCAGCAGACGGGCTCCTTTCCATGGCTGGCCCACATAGTTATACATATACAGCACCTGATGGCTCGGCTCGTTGCCATGGGCATACTGTCCGATGAGTCCGGTGATGTCGGGAGATGCGCCGGCTCCGAGGTCTCCGGTCACGATAAAGAGGGAGTCGAGTTTCTGGATGAAACGCCGTTCGCTGCCGAAGAGCTTCACAAGTCCGTGCACATCATGGGGCACAAGCCATGTATACTGCCATGCGTTTCCCTCGGTATAGTCGTCCTGACGATGGTCGGCGGAGAAGGGGTTGAACGGTTCGCGGAACTTGCCGTCGGTACCGATGCCGCGCATGAAGGTGGTCTCTGGGTCGAAATACTTGCGGTAGCTCATGGCGCAGTCGCCGAAATATTTAGCATCGGCTTTCTTTCCCAAGAGGCGTGCCACCTTTGCCACACACCAGTCGGCAAGGGCATATTCCAATCCCTTGGCCACGGTCTCCCTGCTGGCGTCTTTGTCGTAGGGCAGATAACCGTATTTCTTCAGCAGGTCAAGTCCGCGTTCGTCTTTCAGAGCTGACTGTTTCATGGCTTCGTAGGCTCCTTCCTTGTCGGCTACATATCCTTTCAGCACCAGGTCGGCAAGCACTGGAATTGCCGGGTTGCCCACCATGCAGTCTGTCTCATTGCCCATCAGATGCCAGACGGGGAGTTTGCCCTGCTGACGGTAGATGTTGACGAACGTCTTGGCTATGTCGGGCAGTATGTCGGTGTGTATCAGCGTCATAAGCGGATGGGCTGCACGATATGTGTCCCAAAGGGAGAGAGTGGTATAGTTGGTGAAATCACCCTGGTGCACCTCGCCGTCGGCACCGCGATACTGACCGTTGACATCCGAAAATACTGAAGGGGCTGTCATGGTGTGAAACATGGCGGTATAGAAAATGCGGCGATACGTAGTGTCGGCGGTTTCTATCCTGACCTTTGAGAGCTCGTCGTTCCACGCCTTGTCGGCATCTGCCACTACTTTGCGGAAATCCCATCCGGGAATCTCTTTATGCAGGTTTTCTGCCGCATTGTCGATGCTGACGGCAGACATGCCTACCTTTATCATCAATGGCTGGGACACGTCGGCTGCCGTCACGAGCCATCTGCCGCTGTCAAGCGGTTCTACGCTGACGGTCTGGGAGAATTCTGCCGAGAAGAACACCTTCTGGTTCTTTGCCCATCCTGTGGAATGACGGTGGCCGGAGAGTGTCGTGTCGGTGATGCGGTCGAGGGCATAGTCTGTCGGCTTGTCGTATCCTATTCCCTGATGAAGGTCGAGTACGAGCTGTGCCTTCGTCATGTCGGCTCCGAAGGTATAGCGGTGGAAACCGGCACGCCGGGTGGCAGTCAACTCTACCCACACATTGGGCTGTTCGAGTTTCAAGGCATAATAGCCGGGACGCACGCTCTCATTGCTGTGATGGAAGACGATCTCTTCCTGACTGGCATCAACGACGGGAAGGAAAGCCACATCACCAAGATCGCCTACTCCGGTGCCGCTAAGATGCTGATGACCGAAACCTATAAGCACAGAATCGCTGTCGTGGTAGCCTGAACACCAGTCCCAACCGCGGGTGTGTTCTGTGGGACCGAGCTGCACATAACCGAAGGGCACGTTGGCACCAAGAAATACATGTCCGTGTCCGCCGGTGCCGATTCGGGGATTCACGTATTGTGTGAGATTGTCTTGTGCGAAACCGCTGAATACCGCGCTTATCGCAAGCAATAAGGTAAAGAATGAATGCTTCATATTATATATTAAGGTGTGTTTCCAAAGACTGTCCGAAACAGACTGCCGGATTTATTCGGGATAAAAGTATGAATAAATCACGACACGGACAAGGATTTTGACGAATAATCAATAAAAACGAAGCAAAATCCATGCTAAGTGACGGTAAAAAAAAGGTAAATTAAGCTGAAAGAAAAAAAGAATTTGTATTTTTGTACTTGAAATTGAATCATGCTTTGTAGCGAGACTAATACCTTAAACAGTAAAACTTGACTGATATGGAAATGATTTTATCTCCAACTTTCAACATGTTGGGCTATACGGCATACGTGATAAGCAGCACGGCATTCATCATACTGGGCATATTCCTGATGTCGCTGAGAGTGATGGAAAAGGAAATGGATACCTGCTACAAATCACCAAGAGCATGTATCGCATGGACGTCAATTGTCATCGGCGTGCTGCAGATGTGTAATGCCACATTGATAGCAAAAGGTATCGACTATGATGTGTTGACATCATTCGCATACCCGCTGACATACTATATCCAACTGTATCTGCTGACAACATCTATCCTGACAATGACCATTGCAGACCAGAAGAAGGTGGATATGAAAAACATGACCTGCCTGCCGATTGTGGCATTGACACTGATTTACCTTGTATATTTCATCGTGAACAGAGAAACGGAGTTCAATATCGGCTCTTATGAACTGTTCACCAATACTCTCCCTGCCAAGATAATAAAATACATTCTGCTTGTAGCCATATTCTCTATCTACTTGATATACTCCGCAATGATATACTACGAAATAAGAAGGTTTAGAGACAGTGTGGAAAAGGACGAAGAACTCAGCAAGCGCATCAGAACGAAACCGATGATAAAAAATGCCAAAATGACCATTACATACGTAACGATTTTAGGTTGTGTAATATTCTTCGAGGCAATAACCGGAAAACACCTTAGCAACAATGCGAATATAGTATTCGTATTGCTTCACACCGCTATATTCGTATCAAATGGTGGCATCATAGTCAACATATCTCTGAGATATATGAAAGAAACGGGCTATCTTGAAGCCAAAAGGAATGCAGAAAACTCAAAATTAAAGGCTGTAAGCATAAAGGATATAGAAAACATATTGTTGAATAATGAAGCGAACAAGGATATTACAACCAACGAAACAACCTATTCGCATGCGAGAAGAACGAATAAGGAAGATAAGAAGAATGAGCCTGAGGCAATAGAAGCCACAGTGAGAAGCTGGATGAGACTACCGTCAAAGCCATACTGCCGTGAGGGACTGGCACTGAGAGAAGCCGCAGCTGAAATGGGAATAGACCAACGGTTGCTGAGCGGCTTCATAAACAGTATGTATAGAATGAACTTCAATGCATGGATAAATATGCTGCGCATAGATGAAGCGAAACGGTTGATAAGTCAAAGACCGGAAATGACTCTGGTAGACATAGCGGCACATACTGGCTTTACGGACTCTTCTGCCATGTCTAAGATATTCAAGAAGGCTGAAGGCATAACGCCGTCGCAATATAAACAGCAACACAAGAGGCGCAGAAGGAGATAATTCACTTTGTACACTCATCTGTAAATAACCAAAATCGGTCATCATGCCATTTTGGGCTTAACATTCGTTCTATACGAAAATCCATCTTTAATAAACGACAAAGCAACAGAAGCCAAGGGGCACAAAACTATTTTTCAAGCAATCTGATAAATATTAGTGTAACATATTTATTAATCATTCAAAAGCGATTAAGCCAAAATGTTACAATGTCACATATCACGCATCCATCTTAAAGTCAAGCACTTACTATCTTTTCACTCTCTATTGTCCACCGAAAGTTCAAAGAAACATTTGTAACAAATCAACAAAATATTACATCGGATGCGACAAATTA
The DNA here is from genome assembly GCA_963594595.1 of Oscillibacter sp. Classification (GTDB taxonomy): domain Bacteria; phylum Bacteroidota; class Bacteroidia; order Bacteroidales; family Bacteroidaceae; genus Prevotella. The sequence goes on from CAVBFA010000118.1 coordinate 10,809, forward strand.
GTAAATTTATATCATATTTTTACTAACTCGAATTAATTCCCTTTTATTACCTTTGCAGCGCAATCAAATAATTGTTGCATTGAAAGAAGAAATAAATATCTCCTTGAAATATTAAATATGTAAGAGCAATAAAGAAGGGTCAGCGGATTTTCCCGGTTGGTAACACCGTATGTTAGGAATAAAGTGTTGC
>CAVBFA010000119.1:0-10959 GCA_963594595.1 Oscillibacter sp.
TATCATACTCGGAAATACTCTCAAAAGGCAGGAGAACTCCCAAAAGCATTGCAAATGAACAGACTTTTATATGATTGACGAAATAACACACAAAATACAAACGCCTAATTAATAAGTGCTTGCATTTTGTGTATTGTGGAGTATGCTTTATTTCATAATACCATTATCCGTGTCGCGCAGGTTTATCTTCTTTTCTGCTGACTTATGTTTGTTGCCTCGGCTCAGTTGCCAAGATATATTCAACGTAACGAGATTGCCGCTATCCTTAGAATAACCAATAGTGTGCTTATACAGATTACGGTTGAGCAATTCATTCTCGTATGACTTATGATTGCTGTCAAAGGGGTTGGCCCATGACAATGAGAACTGCAAGTCGCGCCACATGTAAGAGGCTTTTAGAACCGAATAAGCACCGCTGAAGCCTTTCGATTCGCCTTCAAAAAATCGGTTGCCGTTATCTATGTATCCTTGCAACGTGAAGTGGCCGAGATAAGCCGTGATGCTACCTACATAAAACCACGATGTATAGCAATGTGTATAGTCTTTGCCGAAATTAAAGCATCTGTTCATTCCTCCATAGGCTGCAATCTGAAGTTTTTCGGGCAAGAGCCAATAGCCAGCATACGCCATAGCGTTCAGCACAGAAATTTTCTTTTGATTAATCTGAGTATAAATGAATTTATTGTCGTCAGTTCGCTCATAATGAGCCATGTTGGGTTTGAAACATTGTTTGTAATAACCTTCAACAAAGGTCTGCAGGCGATTGGTATTATATGAAAACTGTAATCGGTGCTCCATATCGCGCGAAGGTTTCAAATCTGGATTACCAATAGTCCATTCCATGCTATTGGTGCGAATCATAGCGTCACTCGTCATGGCTATACGGGATACCCTGTCCCACATCTGATAGGTGTAGCTCAACTGCATATTGTTATTGATGTTGTATGTCAGCGAGGCTTTTGGACGGAATGTCCAGAAGTTATATCTGTGACCATTCTGAGTGTAATGGATATAGCTTGCGCCTGCACCTAATGTGTAGCGCAACGGTCGGAACAGACCCTTAATTTCTGCAAAGGCATATAGGCGGTTGTTGTTAGTCTTGGTCAAAGCGGAAGCGTCGCCAAGATAGTCGTTCTTTGTGTGTTTATAGCTATAGTTCAAGCCTGTTGAGAGTGTAAAGGGCTTGAGCTTGTTCTCATAAATCACCTCAGTAAGAAGAGATGCTGTCTTGCCATCCACATCATATTTATAAGGCGTACCCTCGTCATAATAGCTGCTTGTCTGTGTGGATATATAGGTACCTACGGCATTGGCTGTGATGGATTGGCGTGGGGTGAGCTGACGAAAGAAATAAATATCCAATACAGGCGAAAGGCTCTTGTTTTTTTCTCGGCTTGTAGCCTGATATTGTCGAGAGCCATCCGTGATGTCCTTAATATTATAGTTGTCTGGCGTGTTGTTGAATGCTCCACTCAAGGATGTTTGAAAGACGGTTGCTGTGGAGTCAGACCAGTTATAGGTTAGTTTTGCGTCATGCGCAATGGATTTATGAAGCGACTCCACATCGTTTCGCTCAATAGTGTAGATACTGCCGTCTGTCAAGGTGTATTCTGCCAACTGCTTGCTCTTTGAACCTTTTGTTTTGTATCCACTCACATCATACGAAAGCGATAATTCACTTTTGTCCTTATTCCATTTACCATACACCATACCATCGCCTTGCAACGTCGTAAGTGCTGAGGTAAGGTCCGTACCAATAGTATAACCGCTCTCGCTCCTGCGTATAACTATATCAATCACATAGCCAATGCTTTCGCCATAACGAACGCCGGGGTTGTTTATAAAGTTTATCTTGACAATATCCTTTGGGTTGAGAGCCAACATCTCCTGTTTGCCTACAACAATGCCATTTACTCGAAGTTGAACGCTACCTCTGTTATCAATAGCAGTAATAGTATGGCTGATGTTGTCAATACGAATATTGGCAAGTGTGAGTTTCTCAAGAATGCTGTAACCATTGTTCGAAGTCTGCTTCTGTACATCGGTAGGATAGATTATCATACCGTCGGCCTTGTTCACTACCTTAGAGGCTTTAACCGTTACTTCATTAAGCGTGATTGTCTTGTCCACATTCTGAGCATTAGCGCAGAATGCAGAAGTCATAATAATTGAAATTGTAAATAATCGTTTCATTTTGCACCATGTTTTTATTTTATGGTGCAAATTTATTTTCTCCTTGCAAGAAAGCCAATTATTCAGGCTGACATCTCCCTGACAATTGACCGACAAAAGCCTATCTATCTGATTTTCAGGCTATAGCTCTTACCCCGATCCGATTCGATTTTCAGAATGCTATGTGTTTCTATGATAGGTTTTATACGTCTGATTAGCGTATAAAGCGTATCGCTTGCATCAGGTTTCTTAGGCCATAGTCGGTCGCAAATCTCCTGTTTCGATAGCGTATGAGAATCTGTCGTTATGAACATTTCGAGCAAGGAGTGTTGCATAGGAGTAAGACGTATCTCCTCACCCGATATGGTCATGAATTTATCATCATGGAACACAATACCACCGTATGCCAAACCTTGAACTATCAACTCCGGCTTATTCCTTCTTACATACCACAAACTACTTAACAGCCACAGCATCCCGATAAACAAAAGAGAGCCCGAAGCCTTTTGGTCGGACATCATGAAAGTCGTAGCAAAGTTGCAATTTGCCTCTGCCACCAACTTTGTTTCCCAACGTCCACCTCTGCGTACCGTACGCATGGCGATACCTGCCGTATCTTTCAATTCGGCTATAGTGAGGTAGTTGCGATAACAACGTATGGTGTCTGTAGTAACCACATTGTCTGGCATTTTCAGAAGAACTTGCTTCAGTGCCTGATTAACATCCTGGGCTATCATGTATTCTGTTCTGTGATAGCTGTTAATGCCTGTGCACAACGCACAAAGCATAAGAAAGCTGAACACTATGTATGGAAGGATCTTCATAATTTATCCAATATAATACGTGAAATACTTCATTAATGACACAAAGGTACATTTTTCAGCTGAAAACACACATTACTTTGTTGAAACAGTGCGTAATTTACAGAAAAATCATTATTTTTGAAGAAGTAAGTGTAATAAGGAAAATATAGCGTCAAGCCTCAACGAAGCTACTTTGTGGTCAAAAACGGAAGAAAAATTAAAATCATTCTCTTTTATGCAGGTGCACTGCATAGATAGATATAACTTTGCGACAAGAAAAATAATAGAATCCTATATATGAACAAGCAACAGCTGGCAAACAGAATATGGGCATCGGCGAACAATATGCGCAACAAGATTGATGCCAATGAGTATAAGGACTACATTTTGGGACTTATCTTCTACAAGTTCTTGTCCGACACAGAGGTGAAATACTTCATCGAGGACTGCGAATGGGAAGAAGACGAAATGGTGGAACTCGTAGAGAACTACGAGGATATGAATATGAAGAACGCCATCGCGGAGTATCAGGAGCATATCGGCTTCTTCATCGAGTATAAGTATCTGTTCAATACTTGGCTTACAGATACCGAGTTCAGCGTCGCAACGCTCAGCGAGGCACTCAGCAATTTCGAGCGTCTGATGAGTGAAAACTTCGCATCGGTGTATGCTGGCATCTTCAAGACGCTGCGCGAGGGCCTGAGCAAACTGGGTGACAATCCTTCGGCACAGACCAAGGCTTTGAAGGCCATTGATGAGCTTTTCGGACGGAAGAAGGTGAACATCATTGACAAGCACGTTAATTCTGGCAATCTATCAGTGAAGTTCTAGGTGTTCTTGAAGAAGATCTATTACATGATACATGGTGAGGAAATGCGTCCTTCAGGCGACAGTAATAAGGTAACACTAAGCACATGTATCTTTGCTTTCGACTGTCTAAAGCGTCTGCGCTATAGTCCGAGAGAGACTGAGCAGAAGTTGTCTGGCTACTTGAATCTCATACGCAACAATCGCAACACAAGTGAAGGCAACGGAGCACATGCTTCCTATCTCCTGACAAAAGCTCAACTTGATGAGAATATCAAGGCGTTCGCTACTCTATACCTCTATGTGACAGGCATGTGTTATGATGAGCTGAAAGCCAAGTATGACATTTGATATTAACAAGAGCATGGAGAAAATTGCGAGAATATGCTGGAATACCCACGACTGGAAAAGACCTTCGGGAAGTGAAGGCAAGTCGCGTGTAGACAGTTCCTATGAAAAGAGCGTCGGGTTCGGCCATGAAGAATGGCTGCTTGATGACACCAGAGTGATGCCTGACGGCTACCACTATGGATTCTTACAACCCATGAATGTGGCAAGTGGCAAACATGTTGGTGAGGTCTATGACATTCATCTTTTTGCTATCACACCAAATAAGCAGAAGGTGTATATCGCCTGCTTGCATAATGCCATTGGCGTGGAGCCGGATGAAAGCCGTAAGGTATATCAATACTACAGAGAACGTGGCTGGCTGAAGGAGATGAAGGAAGATGTCATCTTTGCCGGTGGTACTGTCACGGGGTTCAAGCCAGAGTGGATGTTCAACGTGAAATTCAAGTTTAGCGAAGCAGAGATTAACTACTCCAACCCTCCCATCATCAAACCCGACACTCTTGGACATCGCTATAACCTGATGGACAAGAAGGGCGAGTTCGAGTTTTTGAAGGATGAAGAAGGTAATATCCAAACACTGGACACCAGTATCATTGTCAGAACCACACACTCTGGAGAGTTACTTATCGACCCCTTACATAAAAAGATGCAGAACGCCATTGCGGAACTGCTGAAAGATGATTATCATCATCTGTATCTGGAAAGAGGCGACACATCTCTTGCTTCTGGGCAACGTGTTGACATAAAGGGCAAGTTCAAAGAGACAGACGAATGGCACTACTTCGAAATCAAGACAAGTTCAGCCAAGCAAAGTATCAGAGAAGCCCTTGGACAGATACTGGAATACTCACATTATGACCACAAGACAACGAGAGCTGCCAGACTCTTTATCATCGGCCCGGAAAAGCCAGATGAAAAGGACATTGCCTATATCCGAAAGTTAAGGGAAATGTACGGTCTGCCAATCTGGTTCAGGTGGTACTCTTTTGAGAATAACAATTTATCAGAATCGATATAACCTCAAAATGAAATACTATATGAAAGAAGTACAATATTCATCTAAAGAAGCTTGCTTACAGGCTATTGCAACTGTGAAAGCGATTGGTATGGAGCCTCTTCCATGGATGCTTTCGCAGTTGGAAGCATTTGAAGCCGCAGAACAGAACAAGGCTGTAGTGAAAGACTCCGATACCCCTATTTGGGACACACTAAAGGCTAATTACCCATACGGTATAATGCCTCAGGAGAAAATAGACTGCGTGGAATCCACTGTTGCCCAACTGCTTGAAGAGGGCGAGCACGCAGAAGAACCCGGACTGCTGCTTGGTAAAATCCAGTGTGGCAAGACAGATACGTTTGAAGACATCATCGGTTTGGCCTTCGATAAGGGTGTTGACATCGCTATCGTTATCACAAAGGGGACGAAGGCATTGGTTAACCAGACCATTATGCGAATGAAGAAGGATTACAAATGGTTCAAAGCCTCTGATAGCCTTGATCAACGCTCGACCATCAACATCTATGACATCATGGATATAGGCAGAGATGGTTTGAAACAGGCTAAGGTGGAGAGCGGCAAGACGGTGATTGTCTGCAAGAAGCAGGCTAGGAATATGGAACGCCTGATAGAATTGTTTGAGCATAAGTCACCTTTCTTGAAGAAAAAGAAGGTGCTTGTGGTAGATGATGAGGCCGATTTCGCCAGCCGCAACTATCAGAACGTTAAACTAGAAGCTAAAACAGATGAGAATGGCGCGCCAGTATCCCAGACATCGGAAGTGACCATGGCAAAGATTAGTCAGCAGATTGATGACTTTCGCAAGATTCCTGGACTCTGCCGTTACCTCCAGGTTACAGCTACGCCTTATTGCTTGTACCTACAGCCACAGGGCGAATTGAACTTGAACGGCAATATAGTAAAACCCTTCAAGCCACGCTTTACGAGTTTGGTACCCACCCATGAATATTATATAGGTGGTCAGCAATACTTTGTAGAGTCTGCCAATGCAGACTCTATGTATAGTCACCTCTATCACCAGCTTGACCAAAAGTGCATCGATGTACTCGGTCACGAGGACAAACGCTATCTGAATAGTGCCGTGTCGTCTGGAAACATCTATGGGCTGACCTATACTTTGGTGGCTTATTTCATGGCGACAGCTATACGCCGCATTCAGGTGCGCAACACGGATAACAAGGATTACAAGACAAGTGCAATCATCCATGTGGAGATAGACAAGAAGAACCATGACTGGCAGAAGCGTGTAGTAGAAAGGCTCATTGACTCCATTAAGTCGGCTATCGTGGACGAAGACCATTCCGACCAACGTATATGGGTAGCAATGGAAAGTTGTTATCAGGATTTCGTCAAGTCAAATGAGAAAGGAAGAAACGAGGAACTTATCGGTGTGGAAGTGCCCTCGCAGGAGGACGTGCTTGATGAAATACGAAACATTTTCTCTCCTAAATTCAAAAACTACCATGTACAGATGGTAAATTCTGATGAAGAAGTGGATAAATTGCTTGACGAAGAAACTGGCGAGCTGAGTCTTGACTGTGCGGCAAACATCTTCATAGGAGGTAATATCCTTGATCGAGGTGTGACCATCAAGAACATGTTGTGTTTCTTCTATGGTCGTGATCCCAAGAACTTCCAGCAAGATACCGTCTTGCAGCACGCCCGTATGTATGGCGCCCGCTCCAAGGAGGACATGGCCGTGATGCGTCTTCACACTACACCTCTAATATACAGAATCCTTGTGCGCATGAACGAACTTGATGAACAACTCCGCAGGTGGTTCATCGAAGGCAAGGACAAGCAGGAAGCGAATGCCGTCTTTGTGGGGTACGACAAGAATATAAAACCTTGTGCGTCAAGTAAGATTAAGATTTCCAATGCTCTGATGTTGAAACCACAGAAACGTGTACTGCCTGTTGGCTTCTGGACTTTGGGTAAGACTGCAACGAAGAAAGTCATGGAGCAGATAAGAAATCTTATCGTCTCTACTCCTGGATATAACCAGCAGGATGCTGATGGCTTCTTTGAGATGGACAAAGAACGCGCAGTCGAAATTATAAAGCTTATTGAGACTACCTATGTATATGATGACAAGTTCTTTAATAAAGAGAGAAAGAATGACATCAAGGAAATGCTTTGTGCCTTAGACTATTGCGCGGACAAGTCTGGAGGGAAAATCTGGGCGTTGCACAGAGAAGACCGTAATATGAACCGGTTGAGAGAAAATGGCGGTTACATTGACGCTCCTGATGATGGTCGTACAGATTTGAGACCAGCCCGTGAAAAAGGTGTTGATGCTCCTGTCATCATGTTTATACAACAGAATGGCGCAATATGCAAGGATGAGAATGGAGAGAATATCGGTTGGAATGGAGCACCGTTCTACTGGCCAGTCCTGCTGACTCAGACCAATATCAATCCCGTTATGTTCGCTCTTGATCAGAAAGCTAAAAGTCAGAGCGCAGTAATAGATAACTCAGATTTTCTTGAAGGATATGATCCGAAGGACATTCTCTCACTCACCTGTAAAGGAAACCTTCAAAAACATTTCGGCGAGGAAGGTTCAGAATATGAGTATGAAGAATGCCCAATTGAAACGAGAGTCTTAAAGCATACCACCGCAGGGAAATATATCCAAAAGGATGAAGCTGGCAATTGGAAGCTTAATCCTAATGTGGAGTTTGACGAGGAGCATAACCACGGTCTTTACTCCATGAACAATAGTAATTTCCCATTTGTAGTTCGTCCATATAAATATATGTGCCTGCGCAATGGCAGAGATGCACGTGCGGACATTATCCTGCTCGAACTCTTTGAGCCTGAAAAGTGGGAAATATATCCTATTCAGAACTTTAATGAAGAAGGTGCTCTTGTGGATAGAGATACCGACACTGTTCTTGTCCATGCAAAGGACACCATCATTGACAAGAATATGAAGAAAACAGAGTTTATGGACGAGACTGTTGCCCAGTGGGAAATAGACTATCCAATCAAGAAAGTTTTGAAGCTAAAAAAGTGTTCCATCAATTGGGATGCTGTCTTCGGAAAAGATGAAGAATGAAAGCAACGATACCATACATAGAAAGAAAGTTTGAGGAGTTTAACCAGCAGATGTTTGCAGGAAAGCTCCCCAAACTTCCTATTGAGTTAAGTGATGCCAAGACATTTTTGGGAGCATGTGTACATAGGAAACGTCGTTTACCGAATGGAGAAATCGAAATGTATGACTTTCGTCTGCGCATCAATACAAGAATAGACTTGCCAAAGCAAGAAGTGGAGGACACTATCATTCATGAAATGATACACTATTTTATAGGTATCAACAAAATGGAAGATACGTCATCTCATGGCCCAGTGTTTCAAGGTATCATGAACACTATTAATGAGAAATATGGTAGGCATCTTACCATATCTCACAAAGGCACTGAAGAACAGAATGAGCAGGCGTATGATACAAAGCAACACTGGCATGTAGTGGCGGTAGTTGACTTGAAAGATGGTAAGACTGGAGTAAAAGTATTGCCCAGAGTGATACCTCGCATACTCAACTTCTACAACACCATCAGTTCCCATAATAATGTCGTAGGAGTCAAGTTGTTCATGAGCAACAACATCTTTTTCAATAGGTTTCCAAACTCTTCCGCACTGACTATAAGGTATGTCGATAAAGAAGAGGTGATGGGGTATTTGAAAGATTCCGACACGATGGAGTGTGACGGGAGCCAGATTGTCTTAAATGGTAAAAAACATAGAACTGAGAGTCGCCAAAAGAAGCCCCAAAAACCTCAGTATCATGTGATTGCAGTGTTGAATCTGACAGAGGGTAAGACAGGTGTAAAAGTTTTGCCCAGAGTTTTGCCTACCATTCTCAAGTATTATAATGAAATTCTCAAACTGCAAGAAGTTCAATCCATAGAACTCTATATGAGTAATAATCCATACTTTGACAAATATCCCAACTCTGGCACCATTACTTATCATTATGATGACAGGCATATAGTAATGGCCCATCTTCAAGATGCTGAACATATGAAATGTGATGGTACGAAGGTAATTCGAGAAAAGAGGAAAAAGCAATAGTTTTTTCCTGACTTCATCACTTTTTTGCGCCATTATATGGCGCATGCTGAAAATCAATGAATTACGTCAAAATATTGGGTGGCTTTGGGTGGCGCAAGCAAAAAATGTATGTACGCAAGAAACATAACAGATCAGGTACCACAAGTGTAGTTGTTGTCAGCAAAGCTAGCGGCAAATACAAGGAGATAAAGTCCTTTGGAGCTTCATCGTCAGAGGAAGATATAGAATCACTATGTAATAAAGCGGCGGCATGGATTCGCTCTTTTGGAGGTCAACAAGAATTAGACTTTAACAACCGTCGCGGAAAGGAAGTAGAGGACACTAAGCGTCTCCTCAACAACATAGATAATATTTTAATCAATGGCACACAACTGCTACTTGGTCAAGTTTACGACAGTATTGGCTTCAACAGCATACCTGATGAGATTCTACGCCATCTTGTGATAGCAAGAGTGTCGCAACCGAAAAGTAAGTTGGCTACGGTTGACTACCTGAAGTCTTACTATGACGAAGACGTTGATCTCAATCACATCTATCGCTACATGGACAAGCTCTACAATACGCAGATGGAACTGGCTCAACAGATTAGTGTAGAGCATACGTGTAAGATATTCGGTGGGAAAATAGGGCTGATGTTTTACGATGTAACGACACTGTACTTTGAAACTGCACAGACAGATGTGCTACGTGAGCCAGGTTTCTCAAAAGACGGCAAGACAGCCGAGTCGCAGGTCATACTCGGCTTGCTAGTTTCCGAAGGCGGCTATCCACTATCATATTCCTTGTTCAACGGCAGTCAATACGAGGACTTTACCATGATACCGATGATAGACGACTTCAAACAGCGCTTCACGCTTGGAGATGATTTTGTGGTCGTTGCCGATTCTGGCTTGATGAACAAGAATAACGTGAAACTACTACAACAAGCCGGATACAAGTACATCTTGGGTGCACGTATAAGAAACGAAAGCAGTGATGTCAAGCAATGGATTCTCTCATTGGACAAAAGGGACAATGTCAGCCATGAACTCAAGCGGCCCAATGGCGAACGCCTTATTGTCAGCTGTTCCGAAAAACGAGCAAAGAAGGATGCCTACAATCGTGCCCGAGGCATCGCACGACTGAGGAAAGCCTATAAGAGCGGACACGTCACCAAGTAGCAGGTAAATCGAAAAGGTTACAACAAGTTCCTTGAAATTAGCAAGGATATTGATGTAAGCATAAGCGAGGAGAAGATTGCCGAAGACTGCAAATGGGATGGATTGAAAGGGTATATCACCAATACCGACCTTGATGCAGAACGTGTAATAGACCAATACCACGGGCTATGGGTTGTAGAACGTGCATTCCGTATCTCAAAAGGGACTTTGGAAATGCGTTCAATGTTCCATTTTACAGAAAGAAGGATAGAAGCACACATTTGTATCTGCTTCATCGCCTATAAAGTATATAAGGAATTAGAGAGACTTATAAAAATCAACAAAATAAGAATGAGTGTTGACCATGTGCTTGATGTTGCCAAAACTATCACGACAATAAAGATACGGATGCCAGAGAATGGGGTGCTCTTCGCAAAAACACTGTTTCTAACCGATAAGCACCGTACTATCATGTCACTTTTCGACCTATCAAAAGACCAATTTTAATTTGGGTGGCGCATTGACGAAGTCAGGAAAAGATATAACGTTTGTGTTAGCCGCTTAGCGCGGAAAACATAAGCAACATAAG
>CAVBFA010000120.1:0-10618 GCA_963594595.1 Oscillibacter sp.
CCTGTAGAAGGTACATATACCTATAGTTTGAAGGCCCTGCGTTCGGAGGATAATTATATCTACTGCAATGTGAAGACTGACGCTGCCGACTTCCATATTGGTAATTTCATATCAATGCCTCTCAACAACAGTATGAAATTCAAGCGTCTGTTCTCTGGCTATAAGTATGGTGTTAATTTCAACACTCTCTTGGCTCTTTCGGAGGATAATAGTTTGATGGCAATAGCCGACGGTGGTACAGTGCCTTCGTATGGTAGCCAGGCAACTATCAGTGAATATAGCCGTTATAAGACTGGTAATGTATATGACGTGACTTGTGAAGAGGACAAGACTGTTAGTTTCAAGCAGATGAAGGACAACATCATAGAGTTGTTGCCTGCGAGCGATGCAAGTGAGTATCAGTATTCTGATCCATGGTATGTGGCTCTGACTCAGGATCCGGTAAGCAAGCAGTATTCATTGATGAACTTCATGATTAATGCCAGCTATAGAAGTTTGTCGTTTGTTCATGCTGAGGAATATACAAAGCGTCCGTTCGGAATGATTGGCAACTACAAGGATATGACTGTTTTCCCATATAAGCACTATGTGATAGTTGCTGATGGCAACAAGCTTTGGTATTGCCAATATGGTATGATTGCAGAAACTGACAATGAGTTGCTTGGTGAAAGAATTCTGATTAAGACTTTTGACCATGATATCGTTTCTGTCAATGCTCAGGATGTACGTGTTAATAAATATAATAACAAGTATGACTATCCTGGTCAGTTTGGCGTAGCCTTGGACAATGGTGAGTTCTTCATCTTCTCTCTTAATGAGCAGAAAGATGTAGAAGGCAACTGCGAGGCTGTCAATATGGTTCAGGTATTCCCTAACGAATTTGTGAAAGACAATAAGTTTGGTACTATCGTTGATGTTCTCTACAAGGGTGGTCAGGCGAAGAACTACATTATGTATCAATTCTAAAAAACGTAATAAACAATCGTTAACATGAAATACAATTCTCTCTTATTATCTGCACTTGGGGTGGCGCTTTGCGCCACTACCCAAGCGCAAGTTGACTCTCAGACAACAGAAGCCAAACCTTTTGCCAATTATGAGTTAGCCAAGAAATTTAAGGATTTTAATATGGGAGGAAAATACAGTCGTATCTCTCTCTCTATTACGCCCTATGCTATTGAGAAAACAGATAACTTTTGGTATGATTTTGACACATCAAAAGGAAGAGATTACTATTTAGTTCAACCTGCAAAGCGCAAACATGAGCATCTTTTCGATAATGCTATAATGGCAGAGCAGTTGAGTCTGCATACTCATCAGACCGTCGATGGAAGCAACCTCCATGTCACACCAGAGAAGTTTGCTAAAGATATGTCTTCATTTGAATTTGACTATCGTGACAAGCGCTACAAGTACAATCGTTATACTAAGACTATACAGGAAATAGAGAAACAGAAGGAAGAATGTGATGATGTTCAATATAGTTGGATGAAGTTTTCTCCTGATAAGAAATACATACTCTTTGCCAAAAACTATAATCTCTATGTGATGGGCAACAAGTCGATGGGTATGGATACTACTGAAGTGCAGCTTACATTCGACGGTGAAAAGAATTTCTCGTACGGAAGCAGTAGAGATGAGGGTGATGGCAAGAAAGACAGAAAGGTTTCAACCGATGCTCGTTGGTGTCCAGACAGTCGACATGTGTTTATCATCAGAGATGATAGTCGCAAATTGGCTGACCTTTGGGTTGTTAACTCACTTACCAAGAAGCCAAGTCTAGTTACATATAAATACGAGTATCCTGGCGACAAGGATATCACACAGTATATTCTGAGCATCATAGACATCAAAGAACGTACTTGCAAAAAACCAAAAATCGAGAAATGGCCAGACCAATGGGTTTGCTTCGTTCATGCTACACCTGATAGCAAGTTGCTGTTCTTTGAACGCAATAAACGTACTTGGGATGAGACCGATCTTATATCAGTCAACACTTCTACCATGGAGGTAAAGACTGTAGTTCATGAGGTTGATAAGCCTTATCGCGACCATCATGCCAAAAGTATATGTGTGCTCAACAACGGTAAAGATATTCTATTCCGTTCGGAGCGTACAGGTTGGGGGCATTATTACCACTATGATGGCAATGGTAAACTCTTGAACACCATCACGTCTGGTGAATGGGTTGCTGGTAATATTGTAGCTATCGATACTCTTAAGCGTACATTCTATTTCTATGGATATGGCAAGGAGAAGAATATCAATCCTTACTATTATACATTGTATAGAGCGCATATGGATCGTGAGGGTGTAACACCTATCGCTGTAGAAGACGGTCAGCATAATGTCGACTTCTTGAAATCGAGAAGATATTTCGTTGATACCTATTCAAAGATTGATCAGGTGCCAACTATCGTATTGAAGGATAGCAATGGTAAGACCGTGCTTAATTTGGCAAAACCAGATATGAGCCAGGCACTTGCAAAGGGATGGACTGCTCCTGAAAACTTTACAGTGAAAGCGGCCGACGACCGTACTGATTTGTATGGTGTAATGTATAAGCCGTCTAACTTCGATCCAAAGAAGAAGTATCCTATCATTTCTGTGGTATATCCTGGTCCTTACTATGGATTTGTACCTACGCCATTCGGGCTTAGCGAGACCTATTGCAGCACTATGGCACAATTAGGTTGCATTGTTATCAGAGTGGGACATCGTGGCGATACACCTATGCGTGGTAAGCTGTATCATGTGTACGGCTATGGCAATATGCGCGACTATCCTCTTGCCGATGACAAGTATGCCATTGAGCAGCTTGCAAAGCGTTTTGACTTTATTGACATCAATCGTGTAGGTATCTTCGGACACTCAGGTGGTGGATTTATGGCTGCAGCAGCTATACTCACTTATCCAGACTTCTACAAGGCAGCTGTTTCTTGCTCGGGCAATCACGACAACCGTGTGTTCAGCCGCGGTTGGGGCGAGTGCTACAATGGAGTGAAGGAAGTGGAAAAGACCGTGACCGATAGTTTGGGCAACAAGAAGACTGAATATGAGTATAAGTTCAGCGTAAGGTATAATCAGGAGTTGGCAAAGAACCTTAAGGGTAATCTGCTTTTGGTGACAGGCGATATGGATACTAATGTAAATCCTGCTCACACCTACCGTTTGGCAAATGCTCTTATCGAAGCTGGCAAAGACTTTGATATGCTTGTGATACCAGGAGCAGGACATGGTTATGGCAGTGCTGATGATTATTTCGAACAGAAGATGTACCGTTACTTCGCCAAGCATCTTATCGGTGACTACCGTGCGGACAACTGGGGCGATATCTTCCAAACTAAATAAAAAAAAGGTAGTATGAAAATACAAATCCATCTATCAAATAAGATCTTTGCATTGGCAGGGGCGTTGCTATTTTGTAGCAACGCCTTCGGCCAAACAAAGGCAAATTATCAATTGGCTGAGCGTTTCCGTATGTTGGAACAGACGCCGATAGCAAGACTTACGTCTAAAGTCTCACCAACCTTTATCAACAATACCGATTGTTTCTACTATTCGTTCACAACATCTGAAGGTACACGATATTATTATGTGAATCCGGAGAAACGCGAACATAGATTATTATTCGACAACAAAGAACTGTTAAGCAAGGTTGCAGATATCACTCGTCGGGCTTACGACGATAAGCAACCTGGTCTGTATTTCAATTTCTTGAAAGACAATAAGACAATTGAACTTAACGTAGGTTCTGACGATTTCCATTACAACATTTTCACAAAACAGCTGACACCTGCAAAGGCGAACAACGACGACTCTGAGGTAGACCCTTATTGGATGAAATACTCTCCAGACAGTCTTTACTTCCTCTATGCCAAGAAACATAACCTCTATATGGTAGGCAATGCTAAGAAAGGACAGGACACTACAGAGGTGCAGCTTACATTCGATGGTGCGGAAGACTTTACCTTCAATCGTGAGGACGAGGGAAAAATGGAGGGAAGATTTGGTGCGCAGGGTGCCAACTGGATTCCAAACAGTCACTACTTCTATGCTGTGAGAGAGGACAACCGCAATGTAGGGTATCAGTATCTTGTCAATGCTCTTACCCCAAAGCCGGAGTTGGTGAAGTATCGTGCAGAGTTGGCTGGTGATAAGAATGTTACTCAATATGAGTTGCTCATTGGTAATACCGACACCAAGAAGGTGAAGAAAGTTGACATCTATCGTTGGCCCGACCAGTATATTGACGTGCTATATGCTGCAAAAGATGGCAAGCGTCTTTATATACAGCGCTACAACCGTCCGTGGAACCTAGCTGATATTTGCGAGGTTAATGTAGAAACTGGAAAGGTAAGGGTGGTGATACATGAAGACAACAAGCCTTATCTTGACTACCAAATGCGATGTGTGGAGTTTCTTAATGATGGTAAGGAAATCCTTTTCCGTTCAGAACGTACAGGATGGGGACACTACTATCTCTATGATACAGCTACCGGACAGTTGAAGAATACGGTGACAAGCGGTACGTGGGTGGCAGGTCCTATCTTTGCAAAAGACGAAAAGCGACGTGAGGTGTATTTCTATGCCTATGGCAAGGAGAGGGATGTAGATCCTTATTACTATATATTGTATAGAGTGAACGTTGATAAAGGAATTTCATCACTTCGCCGACTTACATCAGAGAATGCTTCGCATGACGTAAACTTCAGTCCTTCGTACAAATACTACGTTGACAGCTACAGTACGGTAGAAATGCCAAACAAGAATGTGGTAAGAAACAGACGAGGCAAGGTAATAATGACATTGGAAAGCCCAGACCTTAAGGATGTGTATGCTTTAGGCTGGAAGGCCCCTGAGCGCTTTAAGGTAAAAGCGGCCGATGGTTATACCGACTTATATGGTGTCATGTGGAAACCTGCTGACTTTGATAGTACTAAGGTTTATCCGATAATCAGCAATGTATATCCAGGGCCTCATTTCGAGTATGTACCTTCAAGGTTTACCATAAGCGACAATAAGAATACCCGCTTGGCTCAGCTTGGTTTCATAGTTATCACTGTAGGACATCGTGGTGGTACACCTATGCGTGGTAAGGCTTATCATACTTACGGATATGGCAATCAGCGTGATTATGCACTTGCTGATGACAAAGCTGCGATAGAGCACTTGGCTGAGCGATATAAGTTTATCGACATAAACCGAGTTGGAATCTATGGACATTCGGGTGGTGGGTTTATGTCGGCAGCAGCCATCATGACCTATCCTGACTTTTACAAGGCTGCAGTGGCAAGCGCCGGTAATCATGACAACCGTGTTTACAACAAGGGTTGGGTGGAGATTCACTTTGGCGTGAACGAACAGCAGAAGGAGGTAAAAGACAGCCAAGGTAATACTCATACAGAGTATTCGTATAGTGTGAGCACTCGACCAAACCAAGAGTTGGTGAAGAACTATAAGGGTGGCTTGCTGCTTGTACATGGACTTATGGACGAAACTGTGAATCCTTCGCATACATTACGTCTTGCAGATGCTCTCATAAAGCAGAATAAGGATTTTGATATGGTTATGTTACCGACATGTACTCATGGATATTCAGGCAAGTCAGACGCCTTCTACGAACAGAAGATATGGCGCCACTTCGCCAAAAAACTTCTCGGAGATTATTCTTCTGACAATAGTGCAGATTTGAAATTCTATATGAATAAAACTAAATAATGAAGAGATAATGAATAAAATCATAGGAATCATAGCTTGCTCATTAGTAGCAAGCTATTCTTTTGCACAACAAAAGCGCCCTCTTGATATTAAGGCGTGTTCGTCATGGAACCGTATAGACAATGCTAAGATATCACCGACAGGCAGATATGTCACCTATAAAATTGTGCCTATCGAGCAGACCTATGACGAGAGTTGCAAAATCCCAACAATGTTATATGATAGCCAAAACAAGGGTAAACAAATTGAATTGGGAAATGTGGACGACATCAACTATTTCAATGCCGATAAGCAGTTGTATTACAGGCAGACTGATACAGCAGGTGTCACTCGCACCTATATCCTGGATTTGCCTTCCGGCAAGAAGGGTTTGTGGCAGCATCCCGAATCGCTGTCACCAGTTAAGGGAGCGCATTATACGGCATCTCGATTGCATATATCTGAAGATACAATCAGACATATCAAGAGCCATAGCAACTTCATAATCAGAAATTATAATACAAAGGATACAGTATGTATTGAAAACATTCTCAGTTATGAGTACTATAACCAAGGGCAGAACATAATCTTCATGCAAGAGAAAAACTATGAGCGCATCATCAAGTATGGTCCGATTATGGGTCCGTATAAAGAGTTCTTTAAAGGCAAGAAAAAGGTAATGCCGTCATCATTTGCTTTCGACCGTAAAGAACTTACAGGAAAGTTTGACATTAAGGACTCGCTTTATTGCAATTTCAGTTTAGCTAAAAATAAAGTAGATACCCTCTTATGTGTGACGGATGTACCAGTTCCAGAGAACCATCAGATTGTGCGTGTCAATCTGATGAAGAATAAAAACTATGTATTGCTGGAGCTTGCAAATACCAACAATCCAAGACCGGTGAGAAAGAAGGAAACCAGAAAGAAGGATGATAGTTTTGATTTGGAGCTTTGGACTTGGGACGAATATGAAGTACCGACACTACAGACCACACATACTTACCAGCGTGGCGCATACGACAAATACTTGTATAATTGCAAGACACGTCAGCTCGTAAAAGTTGTGTCGGCACAATGTGAGCCGTCAATGCCTTATCGCGATATGGAGGATATGGACTATATGTTATATACAGACGGAACTCCGTACAAACACGAAAGGGAATGGAAGGAGAAGTTGCCGTTCGACATCTACGCCGTGGATGTTCGTACTGGTGAGAGCAAGATTGTAGGTAAGGCATATAGAGATTTGCCCAAATGGTCGCCTACTGGTAGATGGGCTATGTTGTACGACCCTATCAATAAGAACTGGAACAAGTTTGATGCTAAGACAGGAGAGATAGTCAATGTTTCTGCCGACATACCTTATCCGGTCTATGATGAGAAATACGACAAGCCAGCACCAGCACCATCTTATGGTATTGCCGGATGGACATCAGACGGTAAGTACGTATTTGTTATGGATGGTTACGACTGGTGGAAGATAGCTCTTGACGGAACTGAAAAGACCACATGCTTTACTCGTGGTTATGGTCGTAAGAACCAGATTTCATATAGAATATTCTATAGCAATATCGACAAGGAGATATACGAACCGAACGAGAAGATATACGTGTTGGGCATTCATATGAAGGATATGAGCCAGGCTATATGTCAGATAGACATGAATGGCAACATTTATACTTTTATGCATGGCGATTACAACTATCAAGTAAAAGCTTTTTCCGACAACCGCAAGTATTGCCTGTGGACACGTCAGAATGTGAGTACATTCCCTGATTTATACATTAGTACAGCAAAATTCACCGATATCAAGCGGGTGACTGATGCCAATCCTCAGCAGAAGGAATATCTTTGGGGTAGTGTCAAGCTGGTAGAGTGGAAGAACTATGAGGGAAAGCAGAACCGCGGTTTGTTATATCTGCCTGAGGGCTACGACAGCAAGAATACATATCCGGTAATAGTGCAGTTCTACGAGACCCATACCGAGGAGATGTACAACTATCACATGCCTTTGTTGAGCAGTGCAATGGCAAACGTAACCTATGCAATGAGCAATGGCTACGTAGTGTTTATGCCCGACGTACACTTCACCATCGGCACACCGGGACAGAGTACATACGACGCAGTAGTAAGTGGTGTCAACTGGCTTATAGATCAGGGTATAGCCCATAAGGGCAAGATAGGACTGCAGGGACACAGTTGGTCGGGATTCCAGACCACATACCTTGTCACCAAGACCGACATCTTCGATTGTGCACAGATAGGCGCACCAATCACCGATATGGTGACAGGCTACTTAGGCATCAGAAACGGAAGCGGACTGCCTCGCTACTTCATGTATGAGGACACGCAAAGCCGAATGGGTGCTACGCTTTGGGATGCCAAGGAGAAGTACAAAGCCATGTCGCCAATTATCAATGCCGACAAGATACACACTCCGTTGCTTATCTTCCACAACGACAATGATGAGGCTGTAGCTTACGAGCAGGGCAGGGCATTGTATCTCGCAATGCGAAGATTGCAGCGTCCGGCATGGATGGTCAACTATAAGGGACAAGGACATTTCGTTATGAAGCCCGCTGCCCAGAAAGACTGGACTATCCGCATGATGCAGTTCTTCGACTACTACCTGAAGGGCACAAAAGAGCCACTATGGATGAAGGAAGGCATACAGTTGAAGGATAGAGGCTATGACCAAAAGTATGATTTAGTAAAATAAAAAGCGATTTTTTGTTTATTTGCGCGAAAATGTATACCTTTACGCCTAAATTTTAAAAGCGTAAAAAACAAATGGGCATAAAAAAGGCGAAAAAAGAAGATTCATTTAAAGAATTGTTTGAAGAAAACTATTCTCGCCTTTTTTATGCCGCTTTGTTTATACTGAATGACGAGGCTAATGCTCACGACATTGTAGAAGAATACCTTATAGACTTATGGGAGGATTATGATCCCGACCTGGTATACGCCAAGGCTTATCTGTTTAATGGTATCAAGAGAAGATGTCTTGACTTTATCAAACACGAGAATGTAAAGAACAAATATGCACAACTTTACTTGGCACTTCATAACGAGACTAACTTCCATATAAGTGACGACGAAGAAGATGAAAGAATGGCTGTTATAGAACAGGTGATGGAAGCCATGCCTCCACGCACCAAGTTTATAATCGAGCAATGCTACTTTGAAAACAAGAAGTATGACGAAGTTGCAGAGATACTTGGACTTAGTCGCGACGGCATCAGAAAGAACATTATGAAAGGCTTGGCGTTGTTAAGAAATGCTTTTTCTGTAAATTACAAGAAAGGGCAAGGGACCAAATGAAAAAAAGAGTCGTTATAACTAATAATGAATAAACTAATTATGGATAGCAAGGAAGATATAAAAGGTATAGAATTGCTCGACATGTTGGAGCAATCGGAAAGTCCGGGCTTGAGCGACTTCCAAGCACTTCTCTCTGATGAGGAAAGTGCCGAGGATGCGCGTCTCATCTTGGAGTATCGCCTTGCCAGGGCAAAGAAAACGCATACTATCGACACTGACAGAGAATGGAAAAGGTTCTCTCAAAGAATTCAGGAACCAAAGAAAACTGCTAATATTTTCAGCATACGCAATGTTTTCTATGCTGTAGCTTCGGTTGCAGCGGTAGTATTGGTAGCATTCGTTTTCACACAATTCCCGAAACAGGACGACGGCATGCTGGCATTCGAATCGAACGATGCACCAAAGGAAATACTCATGGGCAACGAGGAAGACGATATGGAACCTATCCAGCCTACAGCAGGCATAACAAACACCGGCATCGTTGTCAACAGCACAAAGGCCGACTTCTCCAGAGTCAAGGCTACTTCGGGCGAGCCTGAGATGAAGACTATCTCTACGCCACGAGGCAAAGACTATGAGCTGGTACTGTCTGACGGAACCGTAGTATTGCTTAATGCCGACAGTAAGATAACGTTCCCCACACGATTTACGGGCAACAAACGAACAGTCAAGCTTGTCGGCGAGGCTTACTTCAAGGTCAGCAAGAACAAGCACCGCCCCTTTATCGTAGAGACAGGCAACCTTTATACAAAGGTATTGGGCACCGAGTTCAACCTCAAGGCTTATCCGCATTCTGATGTCAACGTTACGCTTATCAAGGGTTCGGTAGCTGTAAATGCCGAGGGCAAGGAAGTGATGCTGAAGCCAGGCGAGAACGCTGAATACAGCGAGAATAAGGATATAGAAGTGACAACGGTTGATACCGAGGGCTATATACAATGGAAAGACGGCTACTTCTATTTCGACAATGTGCCGCTGATAGACGTAGTGCGCGACTTGGGACGATGGTATAACGTGAATATCGAGATTCGCAACAATTCGCTGATGAGCTACCGCCTGCACTTCATTGCGTCGCGCAAGGCAAGCATCAAGGAGTTTGTCGACAATCTCAACGAATTCAATTATCTGCACGTAGTACACAAGGACAACAAGCTGATAATCGACAGAAAGAAGTAAAACTTTTTAATCCTATATGAGAGGAGTTCTTTTGGAGATATTCAAAAGGACTCCTTTTTGGGTTTATATAGAAATGTTGAATAACAAACTGCTATATAAGGCAAATAAATCGCATGTTTTTTTTGTTCCGTACAAATAGAAAACCAACCTCATAGTTGTGCTTTCTTGTCAAAATCAGTTATCTTTGCAATATTGTACCAAGTTGGTACAATGAAAATTGATGACCATTTCAACCAAACGGTTGATATGGTCAAACTTGAAAATCAGCTATTAAGGAGTGTCTAAATCCAACTATCCAATTTTTTAGGATAGTTCAAATCAGTATAAAAACGACTCCTTTTGCTCTCCAAAACGAACCCTTTTACTTCCCGAAAGTACGTATTTTTTATAAGTGATTGAGAATGAGATAAGTTTTTATCTC
>CAVBFA010000121.1:0-1719 GCA_963594595.1 Oscillibacter sp.
CACTGATATATTTATTTATTCCGTGTTGTCATTGTGTCCCTGGCCTTCGGCAGGGACACAAATCAAAAAATTAAACACGGATAACACCGAAGAGCACGGATCAGTCTTTCACGGATAATTTTTTGATATTATTTCGTCAATGATTTTTGGATCTTAGTTTGGATTTAGCAGGATTTGCAAGTGCTAGGGCACTTCCTTTTCAGTGTATGATAGGGTGATGTAATCAAGAATGTCATCAGATGCTTTTCAGAAAAAGGGAGTGCCACAAGCACTCGCAAATCCAAGAAAATCCACAAATAAATCCAAAGAATACAGGTTTAAGAAAAAATCAGTGAAAAAGTCAAATCCGTGTCCTCCGTTAAATCCGTGTTTAATTTTTTGTCCATCGCCGAAGGCGGATGGACAACTTTATTATCACTGGTATATTTAATTATGCCGTGTTTCATTGTGTCCCTGGCCTTCGGCAGGGACACAAATCAAAAAAATTAAACACGGATTTAACAGAGGAGCACGGATTGGTCTTTCACGGATAATTTTTTGATTTAATTTTAGCCAATGATGCTTGGATTTTGTTTGGGATTCAGCAGGATTTGCAAGTGCTAGGGCACTTCCTTTTCAGTGTATGATAGGGTGATGTAATCAAGAATGTCATCAGATGCTTTTCAGAAAAAGGGAGTGCCACAAGCACTCGCAAATCCAAGAAAATCCACAAATAAATCCAAAGAATACAGGTTTAAGAAAAAATCAGTGAAAAAGTCAAATCCGTGTCCTCCGTTAAATCCGTGTTTAATTTTTTGTCCATCGCCGAAGGCGGATGGACAACTTTATTATCACTGATATATTTATTTATTCCGTGTTGTCATTGTGTCCCTGGCCTTCGGCAGGGCCACAAATCAAAAAATTAAACACGGATAACACCGAAGAGCACGGATTGGTCTTTCACGGATAATTTTTTGATTTGATTTTAGCCAATGATGCTTGGATTTTTGGTGGATTAAGCAGGATTTGCAAGTGCTATGGTGCTCCCTCTTCAGATACCTTGATTATTGAAAGTTATTACAGAAATGGAAAAGACCTATCCTCACCCGAAGGAAAGGATAGGTCTGTATAGATGTTTATTGTTTATCAAAAAACTACTTCACACTCACCTTCACGCTCTGCATACCATTCGCAGTGCGAGCCTTGACCACATACATACCGGCAGGGAGGTTTGGTGAAACCTCTGACATACCGTTGTATGAACGGAGGAGCTTACCGCTGAGGTCGAACAACTCCACCTTGGCACCACCGAGAACGAGCTTGCCGGTCAGGGCATTGTAGTAAACATTGCCCGCTGCATTGCCGTTGATTTCCGTGATACCGTTGCGCTCCGGCTTGAATCCTACGTAGAGCACCGGTGCTGCCTTCTCCTCATACTTGGCAGAAGTCTTTGGCGACCAGTAGCGGATAGACCTGTTGCGTGCGCCATTGGCGTTGAACACCTTCCACTGCACCGGGAAGCTGCTCGAACCTGTGCCCTGATGCTCAACGCAAACAAGGAGGTTCTTCGTAGGGTCATACTCGAATGGGGTGTTGAGCTGCAGTGAGAGATAGCCCTTGCCAGGATAGAGGATAACGTCGCCGTTGAACACCTGTGTCATCGTAGACTCCTCAACCCAGTCGCCGATACCGGAAGTGAATTCCTGGATATCGGTGTTTGTCATCCACACCGTTACGTTG
>CAVBFA010000121.1:1729-10335 GCA_963594595.1 Oscillibacter sp.
CGTTGGATACCGTAAGGGCATCATCCTCGAAAGTGGTGGTGTATTCATAACCGATACGCTCGATGGTGTTGCTGCCGCTGGTGTTGTCGGCGAAGTCAGACTTGACATAGAGTGACTGCGAACCATCGTCATTGTCGTAGTGTGGGAATGGGAAGTAAGGAGCATCCCACTCGTCGCCGTCGGAGATTCTCATCGTCCAAGGAGTGTTGTCGCCATACGGCAACACGTTGATGGTCTTGTGCTTTGATGTGTTGTTCTCCGGGCATTCGTCCTTGTCGTATACTACTTGGGCAAAGAATTCAAACTCACCTTCATCTCCGACAGGAATGAACTCTGCCGGTATCTCTACGGTAGAACCCGGACGGACTATAGGTGTGTTCTCAACGACGCCTCTCTGAGAATTGCCGCCATCCAGCACCTGTCTCACTTCCACCTTGTATGAGCCAGCCTCAACGGTCTGTGCTCCGTTGTTCTTGACAATGATCTTACACTTGTTGATGTCGCCGCTGACCACATCATTACCGAAGATTTCCAGATCAGCCGCCTTGAGGTCGTGCTCGTATGACGCCTCTATGTCGACGCCATAGAAATACATCACGTCGTAGCCTGAGTGGTCACTGATGCGGAAACCGAAATAGTATGTGCCGTCGGCAGGAGCCGTGAACTTGTCCTCGTATGCCACTACAGGGTTGGCATCATAGTAGTATTCAGAACTGTATTCCTTCTCCTCGCCTATCATCGTTGTCATGCCGGCAAAGTCAGGAGATGTGCCCACATAGCGGCTGATGGTGTGGCCCACGCCAGGATAGTCGTTGCGGAACTTCGATGTGAAGACGTATGTCTTGCCCTTCTCCAGACGGAAGGCTGGCGAAGCGGTCCAGTCGTCACCGGTGCTCGAGCCTACCACCACACGGTAAGCGTTGGTCCATCCTGCCCACTCGAAGAGCTGGCCGTCGCCGATGTTCTCGAATGCCGTCCACTGGTCAGCCTCATCTGCTGAAGTGATAGGGAATTCCACTGGTGGGAGCGGTGGCATACCTGCCGCCACGGTGTTAGACTCCACAGGGTCGCTGCTGCCCTTGGCGTTCTTTGCCACGATAGTGTATGTGAACTTTGTACGCTGCAGCTCAGCCACGGTGTTGTCGGTATATGCGGTGCCTGCCACGTCGGTAGCCACGGTGACTTTACCCGGGTTGCGCACGATGTCGTAGCGGAGGTCTGCCTGGCTGATGAATCCGTTGTTCTTGCCATCAGCAGGAGCGTCCCATTTGAGCGACACTCCCTCGCCTGCCACGGTAGCCACGAAGTTTGTGGGCACACCAGGGATGTCTACACCGGCTGCACAGCGGATGCTGTCGGGTACTCCCTTCTCACCGCTCACGCGGCAAGGCACGATATAATATGTGTTCATGCCGTCGATTGGGGCTTTGTCTGTCCATGTCATCGACTTGCCGAGGTCGGCTGCCGTTGCCGGCACGGTGGCTACGCGCTCTGAGTTGGCATAGATATCCTCTGACGAGAGGGCGCATTTGTCAGCGTGTGACAGTTTGCGGTATACCTGCACTTCGGCAAGTTCCTTGAGTTCGTCGCCGCTCCATGTCTTTGTAGGGTTGGTCCATGAGAGGTCTACGCTCAGGTTGCCTTCGGCATTCGGTGTGGCGTTGATATCGGTGGCACGGCCTGCGGCGTCGCGGCTGTCAGCACTATAATAAGGTATATACATACCGATAATCTGGTTGCCCGGCATGAAGGTCTGCGAGTCGATATACTTTCCGGAATTTGGGTCGAGCTTCACCAGTCGGCAGTAGTTGCTCGATCCGTCGGTGGGTGCTATCAGCGAAGTGAGATAGAGGTCACCGGTGGTGTAGTTGAACGACAGCGAACCGTAACCGTTGGCGAGGACGTCCTGTTTCTCTGAGTTCTTGATGCGGAACTTCTTGCCGTCTATTGGGTTCATGTTATTGTCGTATACCGAGAGATAGGTTCCTGACCAATTGAAGGTGCCGTCGCTATTGCTCTTCCAATATGGGGTCACGATATACATGTTGCCGTCGTAGTCGAAGCAGAATTCCAGAATCTGCTCTTCAAGCTCTGTAACGGGCTGCAGGTCGCCGGTCTGTTTGTTCACGATGTAGATGCGCGACACGGCATCTGTCTTCTCGTCTTTCTGATATTTCGCTGTGACATACACGTTGCCGTCATCGGGATTGTATGTCATGTCCTGGATATTAGGGAAGCCCTGGTCGCCATAGCTGTAGGTCCAGACCACGGTGGCGTTGTCGAGTCCTTCCTGCATGTCTTTGATGAATTCATACTGTCCGGTTCTCACATCCAGACTGACGAAGCCTTTGAAGCCTCGCCACTCCATAGACTGGCCGGGGTTGTTCATCGTACCGTAGTAGCCGTAGTATTTGTCTCCTCCCCAGGCTCCGTGGAGGAGTCCTCTGTTCTGCATTCCCACCTCGTTGTCGAAGATATTAACACGGTGGAGGTCCCAGGGTTTGGTGTCGTAGAAATAGAGCCAGCTGCGGTATTTCGACTCATCCGTCACCTGTGTGGCGAAGATTTTCGTGCCGAGCGCCTTGTCGTTGATTGCCGAGGGCACGTTGGCTGATGGCGCCAACAGTGGTGCTGCCGTCGCCTCGCGTTCCAATGTAGGGAATGTCTTGACTCTCTGCTGCGCCGAGGCGGAGAGTGTCAGTAATCCTGCGAAGAACAATGTGAGTAGGTTTTTCTTCATTTTGTTAGGGTTTAGGTTGTTAATCAATTGACGAGAAAGTAAAGGAGTATACAACTGTTCGCCAAATTGAATGTCTATTAATGATACTTTCTATATTTTGCCACAAAAGTAACGATTATTTTTCAACAAGCAAAGGTTATAGGGATATTTATGACAATATGATAAGCAATTAGAGATATTACGCCCTTGGTGGTATCGGTGGCGTGCAAAAGCTACCGTGGAAAGGTTTGGATGAAGTCGTTGTGTCCCCAGCCTACGGCATGGACACAACAAATCAAAAAATTAAACACTGATTTAACGGAGGAGCACGGATTGGTCTTTCACGGATAATTTTTTGATATTATTTAGTCAGTGATATTTGGATCTTTGTTTGGATTTAGCAGGATTTGCAAGTGCTAGGGCACTTCCTTTTTGGTGTATGATAGAGAGAGGTATTCAATAGAATGTTATCAGATGCTTTTCAGAAAAAGGGAGTGCCACAAGCACTCGCAAATCCACGAAAATCAACAAATAAATCCAATACCATTTGCTAACTAAAAAAATCTGTGAAAAAGCCAAATCCGTGTCCTCCGTGCAATCCGTGTTTAAATTTTTGTCCATCGCCGTAGGCTGATGGACACATTATTCTCACTGATATATTTATTCCGTGGTGCCGTTGTTGTGTCCCCAGCCTTCGGCAGGGCCACAAATCAAAAAATGAAACACGGATTGCACTGACTTTACACGGATTGGTCTTTTCACGGATTCATTTTTTGATAATATTTCGTCAGTGATATTTGGATTTTGGTTTGGGATTAAGCAGGATTTGCGAGCACTAAGGTGCTCCCTCTTCAGATACCTTGATTATTGAAAGCTATTACAGAAACAGAAAAGACCTATCCTCCCCCGAAGGAAAGAATAGGTCCGTATAGATTGTTTATTGTTTATCAAAAGATAAATATATGTATGCAAGTGTTACTCTGGCTATTGGATTCAGCCCCCAACTAACCTCCCCCATAGGGGAGGGACAGATACTCTCGGTTGTCTGATATCCTATTGTTTACCCACAAGCAAGAGTAATCTGCATCTCCCCTACGGGGGAGAACGAGAGGGGGCTGATGTTCAGTAACTGAGTAACCAGTCCCTTCCCTTGGGGAAGGTTAGGATGGGTTGCCCCTTAGGGATGGTTAGGATGGGTTGTCTTTCGGAAGGTTAGGATGGGTTTTACTTCACGCTCACCTTCACGCTCTGTGTGCCGTTGGCAGTGCGAGCCTTAACAACATACATACCTGCTGGGAGGCTTGGAGCCACCTGAGATACGCCGTTGTAAGAACGAACGAGCTTACCGCTGATGTCGAATACGTCAGCCTGAGCACCACCGAGAACGAGCTTGCCAGTCTCAGCGTTGTAGTAAACATTGCCGGCTGCGTTGCCGTTCACCTCCTCGATACCAGAGAGATTCTGCTTGAAGCCTACGAAGAGAGCTGCTGCAGAAGCCTCGCAGAATGTGCGGCTTGACTTAGGAGTCCAGAAACGGAGTGATCTGTTGCGAGCACCACCCCAGTTGAATACTCTCCACAGTGCAGCGAACTCAGGTTCTACAGAACCCTCCTGCTGAGCGCAGATAACGAGGCTCTTGGTTGGGTCATACTCGAATGGAGTGTCGAGCTGCAGTGAAAGCATGTTGCCAGTACCAGGATAGAGAGTGACAGGACCGCTGAAGACCTGTGTCATAGTAGACTCATCAAGCCACTGAGAAGCATCAGTGAACTCTGTGAGGTCGCTGTTTGCCATCCATACAGTGAATGTACCGATAGGAAGAACATCATTAAAGCCGTTGCTGTTATACTCATAACCGATACGCTCGATAGTGTTAGAGTCGCTTGGCTTCTCGGCGAAGTCTGATTTCAGATAGATAGACTGTGAACCGCTGAAGCCACCTACGCAGCAAGTCGGAGTGTAAGAAGCATTCCACTCATCGTCGCCAGTAACTACCATAGACCATGGAGTAGCGTCGCCGAATGGGATAACATTTACCTTCTTGGCCTCAGAAGTGTTGTTGCCGTTGAACTCGTCCTTAGAGTAAACGATGCGGAATGAGAAGTTGTAGTCACCCTCAGCCTGTGGCATGAACTCTACAGTAACATCAGCTGTAGACTCAGCGCGAACGACAGGAGTCTCCTCTGTAGAACCGACAACAGTCTCTACGCCGTCGATGTTCTGGAGAACCTCAACCTTGTAAGAACCAGCCTCGGCAGTCTCGCTACCGTTGTTCTTGACGTGAGCCTTGCACTTGTTGTAGTTGCCGCTCACAACGTCGCCACCGAAGATCTCAAGGTCGAGAGCCTTGAGGTCGTTAGCAAACATAGGCTCAATCTCTACGCCATAGAAGTTGAATGTATCGTAAGCAGTATTGTCTGATATACGGAAACCGAAGTAGTATGTACCGTCCTCAGGAGCAGTGAACTTGTCCTCGTATGTCACGATCGGGTTGGTGTAACCAGGAGCGCTATACTCAGTCTCCTCACCAATCTTCTCTGTCATACCCTCGAGAGTAGGAGTTGTACCAACGTAGCGGCCGAGTGTGTGACCAACGTCTGGCCAACCGTTGTTGAACTTAGAAGTGAAGAGGTATGTCCTACCTTTCTCCATACGGAATGCAGGAGATGCAGTCCAGTCCTCACCTACGCCAGCGTTAACGTAGAGCTGATATGTGTGGTCCCACTCTACATATTTCCATACATTGCCATCGCCGGTCATCGGGTTCTCGAATGCTGTCCACTGTCCAGCCTCATCCTCAGTCTCTGTACCGAACTTCACTGGTGGAAGTGGTGGAATACCAGCCTCAACAGCGTTGGAAACCACAGCGTCGCTCACACCAGCCGGTGTCTTGGCAACGATAGTATATGTATACTTGCCTCTAACGAGAGAAGCAACCTCCTCATCGGTGAATGTAGTAGCTGCGAGGTCAGAAGCAACTGTCTTCTCGCCCGGATTACGAACGATGTCATACTTCAGAGAAGCATGGTCAACATAACCGTTGTTCTTTCCGTCAACCGGAGCATCCCATGTAAGCTTTACGTTCTCACCATCGAGAGCGGCAGTGAAGTTTGTCACAACGCCAGGGATATCAGTACCGGCAACGGCACGTATGCTGTCTGGCACACCCTTCTCACCGTCCACACGGCATGGCACGATATAATATGTGTTGATGCCAGTCTCTGGCTCAGCGTCTTTCCATGTCATCTCCTTACCGATGTTCTCTGCTGTAGCAGGTACGGTAGCGATAAGCTTGGAATTGGCAAAGAGCTCTTCTGAAGAAGTCACGCCCTTGGTATAAGAAGCGTTCTTGCGATATATCTGCACATTGGCAAGTTCCTTCAGCTCGTCGCCAGCCCATGTAGTGGTAGGATTCTTCCAAGCGAGTGTAATGTCGGTAGCACCCTGTGGGTTAGGTGTAGCGGTGAGGTCGGTAACGCGACCTGCTGCATCACGGTTGTCAGCCTCGAAGTAAGGGATATACATACCAACAATCATGTTGCCAGGAGAGAACGACTGTGGATAGTCTGTATACTTACCAGTATTAGGATCGAGCTTCACGAAACGGTCGTAGTTGCTTGAACCATCTGTCGGAGCGATGCAGGAAGCGAGGTAGAGGTCGCCAGTCGTATAGTCGAACGAGAGAGAGCCATAACCGTTTACGAGTACGTCCTTCTTGTCCATATCCTTGATACGCATTTGCTTGCCGTCAACCTTCTCAAACTCTGCATCGTATTTGTTGAGAAGCGTACCAGACCACTGGAAGCCTCCGCCCTCAGCATTAGTCCAATAAATAGCTACGGCATACATGTTGCCATCGTAATCGAAGCAGAAATCATAGATCTGGTCTTGGAATCTTTTAACCTCACTCAGTTCACCAGTCTCCTTGTTTATAATATAAAGGATAGAAACGGCATCTGTATTCTCATCCTTCTGATATTTTGCCATTGCATAAACATTATCGTCAGAAGGATTGTAAGACATATCCTGGATGACAGGGAAAGCCTGATCACCAAGTCTGTTATACCAAACTACAGTGGCATCGTCTTCTCCCTGGCGCAAGTTCTTAATAGAGGTAGTCTCACCGGTCTCGATGTCCAAGGAAACGAAATCCTGATAACCGCGCCACTCGAATGCCGGGTTGTTGGAATTCAGGTAAGCCATACCGTAGTATCCATAATATTTGTCGCCACCCCAGCAACCGAGGAAGAGACCATTCTGCTGCTCACCGATAGCATTTTCAAACTCTCTGATGCGGTTCAGCTTACCAGGGTTAGAGGTATTGAAATAAAGCCAGCTACGCAGCTTTGACTCGTCCTCGATCTGTGTGGCGTAGATCTTGGTGCCGAGTGCCTTGTCGTTGATTCCCGAAGGGACGAAAGACGGGGCTTCCACCTTAGCAGGCGCCTTAGCCTTGGTACGCTCAAGTGTCGGGAATGTCTTGACCTTCTGCTGACCAAAGGCAGAGAAAGTCATCACCCCAGCAAAGAGCAAAGTAAGAAATGTTTTTTTCATTGTCTTAAAGGTTAATTGATTAAACATGTGTCATATTAAACGAAAACTCATTCGTGTATTTTGTTGTGTGCAGGTTGTAGTGTAATCACTTGCCTTCTTTTCTTGTATTTTTCATTACAGGTCACAGTGTCACCACTAAAAATCCTGCGGAACGCAAGCTGATATGTCGGTCAGACTTGCAGTGTTGTGTCGTGGAACGTTCCTTAAAATCAGAACCGGCATCTTGCCAGGACCAAAGATATAGGGTCTACAAATGTAGATAGCCCTGAAAAAAATGTCGATTGAGATATTAAAAGGAAACCTTGACCGCCAGGGTCTCTCGCCCGGCAGCCAAGGTTATGATTTCATTGCTTATTTCACGGTCATTGTGATACCCTTCTTGACGAAGGTCTTAGGAGCTACAGCACCCATAGAAACTGTTGTTGAAGCAGAAGAGATACGTGCAGGAACGCCAGCGGCTACAGTAGTGGTCTTTGCCTCACCCTGGAGCCACTCAGCCTTTGAAGGATCTGGAGTTGAGAACTCGAACTTGGAAACTTCGCCCCACTCGCCCTTGTTGTTCTGACCAACGGCGATAGCATAGTATCTTGTGCTTGCCTTAACGTTCCACAAGTAGCTGTCAACACCGGTGTGATTGGTGTAAGCTGTGGTCTGCTCTGGGAAGAGAACGATGTTGTTGTAGAACTCAGGGTCCTGATCATATTTATCAGCCTCAACGAGACCGTCACGATAGATGTTTGTCTGGTCGTTAGGAGTGAAGATCACGCGCTGTACGTAATTTTCTACATTATTCTCATCATTAAACTTGTAGAACTCACCAGCTGGAGCCTCAGCAGAAACGAGAGCAGCACCATCGCCACCAGCACCCTGAGTCTTCACCTTAATTACTATATAGTCGCCGAGGTTACCGTTCATGTCGAGAGGAACGATGCCAACCTCATACTCAGTGCCAGGCTCCTGATTCTTCCATTCGATAGTCTCAACACCGCTATGCTCAATCGAGCCCCATCCCTTGATCATCTCGCCTACGTTAGCGAAACCGAAGAATGAGCCCATTGTAGAAAATTGACCGAGAATGCCACCGGCTGCCACGTCGAATGAGCAAGCATAGTAGCCATAGCAGTCTTCGTTAGGAGTAACAGTGACCTTGAAAGAAGTTGTAGTAATTTCAGACACCTCAGCAGTAACAGTAGGATTGCCGGCGAGGGCAGCCTTAGGAGTTTTGAAAGTAACCTCAGACACACCGCAACCGATTCCATACTCGTCGAAACCGAGAGTCATAAGAGTATACTCTGAATCATCAACGAATGTCTGGTCCTTGTTAGGAATAGTC
>CAVBFA010000121.1:10345-10880 GCA_963594595.1 Oscillibacter sp.
TGATAGATGAGCCATATCTGTCGATATAGTTAGCCTTCTGAGCCTCTGTAGTCATGTTCTTTGCAACGTTTGTTGCAACGCAAGCGATCTTGAAGCCCTTACAAGCTGGGCTGTTCTTAACCTTGCACTGGATTTCAGAACCATCCTCTGTCTTGGTGTAGCTGTCGAAAGTGATCTCAGCCACTACCTTACCCTCTACCTTACCGAAGAAGATACTGTCGATGCGCTCTGCGAGGTAGCCGGTCATGGCACCATTAACGTCTCTTACGAGCACACGGTTAGGATTTGTCTGTGCGTTGCCAACCAATGCGAGCAGCGCGAATACTATTGTGAAGTATAGTTTTTTCATTATCTTTAATTATTAATGTTTTCCTTAATGTTGAACTGGTTATTTACTTGGCTTACTTGGCGAACTTGATAGACTTGCCGCCGGCCTTGAACACGTAGACACCCTTCGGCAGGCTCTCCACGCTGATGCGCGAACCGTCGAGGTGGGCACCGATCATCTGCTGACCGTTGATGCTATACACAGCAC
>CAVBFA010000122.1:0-10866 GCA_963594595.1 Oscillibacter sp.
GGCAACACTTTATTCCTAACATACGGTGTTACCAACCGGGAAAATCCGCTGACCCATTATTATTCATTTTATGAGACGTTGAGACATTGAGACAATTGAGACAATTGAGACAATTGAGACAATTGAGACTTTTGAGATGTTGTTGGGGTGGGGTGTGTTGGTGGTGGTAAACAAAAAGAGGCATTTACTTGCGTAAACACCTCTTGGATTTTAATTCTTAGTGACTCCGACAGGATTCAAACCTGTAACCTTCTGATCCGTAGTCAGATGCTCTATTCAGTTGAGCTACGGAGCCATATTTCTGAATTGCGTGTGCAAAGGTATGGAACTTTTTTGAATCTGCAAAATTTTTTGAGTGTTTTTTTTGAGATTTATTTCGATTTTTCTTTGTTTTTCATTGTCTGAAGGCTTTTTCTCCTTGTTTTTTTCTTTGGAGCATTAGTTATTATGTAGTGATTCCCTCAATGGGCTATAATCGACAAAAGTCCCTTGATCTTCTAAAAACCAAGAATCAATAAAACTAAAACGAAAAGACTGAATCCAGTCTTCAAGAGACGAGGACTCAGTCTATTTCGTTTTATTCAGTTTCTTTCATAAAGACACTTTGCTTAGTCGTCCATGAGTTTTCTGTATCTACCCTTCTTTATCTCTTCGTTTCCGAGGCGTCTCGCCTTGTTTATTTCGTAGTCAGAGTAGCTGCCCTCGAAATAGAACACCTCTCCGTTGCCTTCGAAGGCGAGGATGTGCGTACAGATTCTGTCGAGGAACCAACGGTCGTGGCTGATTACTACGGCGCATCCGGCGAAGCCTTCGAGTCCCTCCTCAAGAGCGCGCAGGGTGTTTACGTCGATGTCGTTGGTAGGCTCGTCGAGCAAGAGCACGTTGCCCTCCTGCTTGAGTGCCATAGCCAGCTGCAGACGGTTGCGCTCACCGCCCGAAAGCAGTCCGCAGAGCTTGTTCTGGTCGGTGCCAGAGAAGTTGAAACGCGAGATGTAGGCACGCGCGTTGATGTCTCTGCCACCCATGCGAATCGTTTCATTGCCCTGACTGATGGTTTCATAAACAGATTTGTTTGGGTCGATATCCTTGTGCTGCTGGTCCACATATGCCAGTTTCACGGTTTCTCCCACCTCGAAAGTTCCTCCGTCGGCATTCTCCAGTCCCATGATCATTCGGAAGAGGGTGGTCTTGCCGGCTCCGTTAGGGCCTATCACACCCACGATGCCGTTAGGAGGAAGCATGAAGTTGAGGTCGTTGAAGAGCACCTTCTCTCCGAAAGCCTTCTTCACGTGTTGAGCCTCTATCACCTTGTTGCCGAGTCGCGGACCGTTGGGAATGAATATTTCGAGTTTCTCTTCACGCTCCTTCTGCTCCTGGTTGAGCATCTGTTCGTATGCGTTCAGACGCGCCTTTCCCTTTGCCTGGCGTGCCTTAGGTGCCATGTGTGCCCATTCCAGCTCCCTCTCCAGGGCTTTGCGTCTCTTCGAAGCCTGCTTCTCTTCCTGCATCATGCGCTTCGTCTTCTGGTCGAGCCATGAAGAGTAGTTGCCGTGCCATGGAATGCCCTCGCCTCTGTCGAGTTCGAGAATCCATTCGCTCACGTCGTCGAGGAAATAGCGGTCGTGGGTTACGGCAATCACCGTTCCTTCATACTGCTGCAGGTGCTGCTCCAGCCAGTCGATGCTCTCGGCATCGAGGTGGTTGGTAGGCTCGTCGAGGAGCAACACGTCGGGCTTCTGCAGCAGCAGTCTGCACAATGCCACGCGGCGTCGCTCACCGCCGGAGAGGTTCTTCACAGAGCTGTCGCCTGCCGGGCAGCGCAGAGCCGCCATCGCGCGGTCGAGTTTGGAATCCATGTTCCATGCGTCGGTAGCATCAATGATGTCCTGCACCTCAGCCTGTCTCTGCATCAGCTTGTCCATCTTGTCGGGGTCGCTGTAATACTCCTCCTCACCGAATTTCAGGTTTATCTCTTCGTATTCCTTCAGGGCATCGTAGGCTTTCTGCACGCCTTCCATCACGTTCTCCTTCACGGTCTTCTCTTCATTGAGAGGCGGATCCTGAGGCAGATAGCCGACAGTGTAGCCCGGGCTCCACACCACTTCTCCCTGAGAAGGCTGCACCAGACCGGCAATGATTTTCATGAGAGTGGATTTACCTGCTCCGTTGAGACCTATGATGCCGATCTTGGCGCCATAGAAGAACGACAGGTAAATGTTTTTTAATATTTGCTTGTTGTTCTGCGGGATGGTTTTTGAAACCCCCACCATGGAGAAGATAATCTTCTTGTCGTCTACTGTTGCCATACTGTGTTTTTTGCTTTTTTTTAAAAGGTTAGTATTATATTTTATTTTATTGTTTACATATAGTCCTGCCTCCAGATGTGGCAGACGGAGATTATGGAAGGCGCATCCTTAATCAGCCGTTTTGCTCACGGCGAAATATTTTGCCTCCCTGTTGCTCAGATATATGCCGCATGTGGAACTTTGCGGATACATGGCTCCGTTTTCCGTGAGCCTGATGCTCAGCGCCTTGAAGTCGAGCAGTTCGCTCAGCGGGAATATCAGCTTCTGGTCGGGGAGCGACGGGTAGCCCACGGCAGGTCGGATGCCCTGATAGGCAGCCTTCGCCAGGTCTTTCATGCTCAAGGCTTCGTCTGGCGCATAGCCCCACAGATGGCGTCTCACCTCTCTGTGCAGCCATTCGCTCGTAGCCTCTGCCAGTCTGTCGCCGATGCTCTGCATCATGAGCGAGCTGTAGGAGTCAGTGCCGCTTTTCAGCGTTTCCAGTTCTTCGGCATAAGACGGTGAGACCGTTATCGCGAAGACGCCGATGAAGTCGTTGTGTCCCCGTGGTGCCACGAAGTCGCAGAGCGACAGTCTGGCATCGCCCTTCCTGTTCGGGTGTTTCTGCCTTGGCGTAGGCAGTTCGAGGTCTTTGCCGTTGACCGCTCCCGGCAGTACTATGCTGTGGTCTGTGGCATAGGCAGGATAGAATCCCACCTGGGCCTGCATATAGTGTTTCTTCTCTATTTCGTCGAGCAGCAGTTCCGCTTCTTTCTTTATCTCGTTAGCTTCAGCCTGTCCCTTTCTCACCTTCCATAGATTATAGAAATACGTCCAGTTGATGAATTTCCTCACCTCCCGTATGTCGATGTGCTGCAGGGTGCGGTATCCGATGTATGTGGGGTGGGGCAGAGGAGTATCGTTCCAGTCAATCAGAAACCGGTTGAGCTCCTTGTCCTTTGCCTCCGGGCAGCAAGGGCAAGCCGCAGTGGCGCTTCCTTTCCCGTCGGCGAGATTCATTATCCCGTTCACTTTCTTCTGGGCGTTGTGTTGTCTCACCAGTTCCTGCTGCAGTTTCTTGTTCTCCTCGATTATCCTGTCCCTCTCAGGTCCCTGCAGCTGCAGGGCGAGAATAGGGTTCTGTGCGGCATCCTTCATGTGGAACACCGGTCCGCCATACAGAGGCGCTATCTTGAGCGCGGTATGCAGTTCGCTTGTCGTCGCTCCGCCGATGAAAAGCGGGATGTCGATGCCCGCCTTAGCCATGGCTTCGGCAATCTTGCACATCTCGTCGAGCGAAGGAGTGATGAGTCCGCTGAGAGCCACGAAGTCCACTTTCTGCTCCTTGACGGTCTGTATTATCTTCTCGGCAGGTGTCATTACCCCCAGGTCGATTACGTCGAAGTTGTTGCATCCCAACACCACCGCCACGATGTTCTTTCCAATGTCGTGCACGTCGCCCTTCACCGTGGCAACGAGATATTTGCCGTTGCTCTTGCTTCCGCTCTGCCTGCCCTCCTCTAAGTATGGCTTGAGGATGGCAACGGCGTGTTTCATCGTGCGAGCCGACTTCACCACCTGTGGCAGGAACATCTTTCCCTGGCCGAACAGGTCGCCCACCGTCTGCATGCCTTTCATGAGCGGACCCTCTATTATCTTTGCCGGTTCGGGATAATTCTTCAGTGCCTCCATGAGGTCAGCCTCCAGATATTCGTCGTCGCCTGTGCGCAATGCCGTGATGAGCCTTTCCTCCAGAGGTGTGGCAGAACGGTCGATGACTGCCGCTGCTTCTGTGGCAGGGTTCTCTTTCTCTTCGAGCAATCTCTGTGCCATGGCGGCAAGCCTTTCCGAAGCATCCTCCCTGCGGTATAATATCACGTCCTCGATAGCTTCGAGCAGATCAGCGGGAATGTCCTGATACATCACCTTTGTGGCAGGGTTGACGATACCCATGTCCATGCCCTCTTTCATGGCGTTGTAGAGGAAGGCGGCATGCATAGCCTCGCGCAGGTAATTGTTGCCTCTGAAGGCAAAAGACAGGTTGCTCACACCTCCGCTGACATGAGCGCCGGGCAGGTTCTTCTTTATCCATCCGGCAGCTTTTATGAAGTCTATGGCATATCTGTCGTGTTCCTTCATTCCGGTAGCAACGGTCAGGATGTTTGGGTCGAATATTATGTCGTAGGGCTTCACTCCGGCTTTCTCGGTAAGGAGCGTGTATGCCCTTCGGCACACCTCCACCTTGCGGTCGTAGGTAGTGGCCTGTCCCTCCTCGTCGAATGCCATCACCACCATGGCAGCCCCATACTCCCTTATTGTCCTGGCATGAGATAGAAATGATTCCTCTCCCTCTTTCAGCGATATAGAGTTGACGATGCATTTGCCTTGCACGCATTTCAGAGCAGCCTCTATCACGTTGAAACGCGAAGAGTCTATCATCCACGGTACACGTGCCACCTCGGGGTCGGAAGCCATCAGATTGAGGAAGTGGGTCATTTCCGCTTCCGTGTCTATCAGACCGTCGTCCATGTTTATGTCGAGCATCGTCGCTCCGTCTCTCACTTGTTTGCGTGCGATGGCGAGAGCCTCGTCGTATTGTTTTTCCTTGATGAGCCTTAGGAACTTCCTGCTGCCTGCCACGTTGCATCTCTCGCCTACGTTGATGAACATCCCTTCGGCCGGCGAATAGCTCTCCATGCCAGCCAGCCAGTCCACCTTGCCGGCTACAGGTAGGCTGCGGCCCTTTCTCGCCTCTACAATGTGTGAGATTGCCTTGATGTGTTCAGGCGTGGAGCCGCAGCATCCACCAACGATGTTCACGCTCATGTCGTCGGCAAAAGACTTTATCGCCTCCGCCATCATCTCTGGCGTTTCAGTATATATGCCCTCTTCGTCGGGGAATCCGGCATTGGGGTGGGCGCTTATATAATAAGGTGAGCGTTCTGCCAGCGCCTGCAGATAAGGACGCATGTCCTCAGCACCGAAGGAGCAGTTCAGACCCACGCTGAAAATGCTCTCGTCGTGTTGCACCGATGCGAGGAAAGCGTCGAGAGTCTGTCCCGAGAGTGTGCGTCCGCTCGCGTCGGTTATGGTGACGCTGAGCATTACGGGGATTTCCCTTCCTGTAGCCACCCTCACTCTTCTTGCCGCAGCAAGAGCCGCTTTGGCGTTGAGAGTGTCGAATATGGTTTCAATCAGCCAGATGTCAATGCCATTTTCGCTCAATACCGTCATCTGCTCTGTATATGCGTCGCATAGTTCGTCGAAAGTCAGAGCCCTGTAGGCAGGGTTCTCCACGTCGGGCGACATGGACAGCGTCTGGTTTGTAGGGCCGATTGACGCAGCCACGAACCTTGGCTTCTCAGGAGTGAGCCGTGTCATCCTGTCTGCCTCCTCTCTGGCGATCCTTGCAGCCTCACGGTTAATCTCCTTCACGAGATGCCCGGTGTGGTAGTCGGCCTGCGATATTCTCTGGGCGTTGAAGGTGTTGGTCTCTATGATGTCGGCTCCGGCTTCGAGATAAGCCCTGTGTATCTCCCTCAGCACGTCGGGACGTGTGATGGAGATGAGATCGTTGTTGCCCTTCAGTTTCACGTCCCAGTCCTTGAATTTCTCTCCGCGGAAGTCTTCTTCTTCCAGATGGTATCTCTGTATCATGGTGCCCATCGCTCCGTCGAGAATCCATATCCTGTCGTTGTCGCGTATGAATGTATCGTAAAAAGACTTTGTCGTATCTTTCATTTCTGCTCTTTGTTTTCTTCTTTTTCCTGTTTCGCCTATGGGCGGGTGCTCACCTTGTTCCTTGCGGACCATGGCCCTTTAGTAGGCTCCAGATGATTTCTATTCCGCGTTCCTTGGCTTGGCAATATTCTTGCGGGGTTATAGTCCGTTCATTATTTTCTCCACGCTCTGCGAAGCGTTCATCGTGTAGAAGTGTATTCCGGGTACGCCAGCCTCGCGCAGTTCCCTGCATTGGTGTTTTGCCCATTCCACTCCCACGGCCTTCACGTCATCATTGCTCTTGCATTTCATCAGTTCGTTAGACAACCGCTTGGGGAAGTCGATATGGAACGTCTTAGGCAGCATCGTCAGATGGTTGAGCGTTGTCAGAGGTTTCAGTCCCGGTATTACGGGCACGTTGATTCCTTCTTTGCGCAGACGCTTCACGAATGCGAAGTATTTGCTGTTGTCGAAGAACATCTGAGTCACTATATAATGTGCCCCGGCGTTCACCTTTGCCTTCAGGTTCTCGATGTCGGTTTCCATGTTCATCGCCTCGTCGTGTTTTTCCGGATAGCCTGCCACACCGTATGTGAAAGGTTCCGTGAGCATCTCGCTCTGCACCCCTCCGAGCAGCTGTCCGCTGTTGAAGCGGTTTATCTGGTGGCAGAGGTCAATGGCGTGTGCATGTCCTTCAGGAGTGGGTATGAACCTGTTGTCGCTTTTAGCTTTGTCACCTCTTAGCAGCAGCAGGTCTGTTATTCCCAGATACGAGAGGTCTATCAGTTCGCTCTCTATCTCTGCTGCCGTAAATCCGCTGCAGATGATGTGTGGCACCGTGCGCACCTTGTAGCGCTCCTTTATCGCAGCAGCGATAGCCACCGTTCCGGGTCTGTTCAGAACGCTGAGTTTCTTGTATGTCCCGTCAGCGAGTTCGCTGTAAAGGGTGTCGTATCTGTGTGTCGTGATGTTTATGTAGGCTGGGTCAAACTGCATCAGTCGGTCTATTGTGCGATAAATGCTGTCGATACCCTTGCCTCTCAGTGGAGGCAATACCTCAAAAGAAAAGTATGGTTTGTCTTCTGTCGTCATATAGATGATTAATAGTGATAATACAATTGAAACCTGTCTCTTGACCTTTTTGAAAGAACAAAATTACTCAAAATCTTTCGCTTTCCTTATCTAAATACAATATTTAACATACTCCATAAGCTGCCATAGTCTACATCGTTTGGGCAATAGTCTATATAACGCGTTTGACGCTTTGTCTTTTATCTTGAACCGGTCATTAAGTCTTGACTGGATTCTGATTTTATAGAAGAGCGGTTTTAGTTTATTACTCAGTTGCGTGATTTGGGTCAATTGTTAGGAAGAAGCGGTGAATGACCCGATTTTTTCGATTTATGACTTACAAATTGTAAATTTTTAAGGAAATTTTATTGGTTGTGTGGGAACACACACATATTGACATAAATTAAGTTGGTAAAATCTTTGGAATATTGAAAAATAGTTATAACTTTGCAAACGTTATCCTGAAAACAATCTTTTTACCTTAAAAGACTAATACCTATTGAAAATTTAAAGCGGCAACCTGTGAAGGCAGCCGCTTTTCTATTTTCAGTGTTTTTTATGTAGTTTTTCTTTATGCAAAAAACACCATTCTAAAGCTTTTTTCTACAATGGTTGTGTAAGCAGGGGGGTACAATGGTTGTATGACCAGGGATTTTTCAACATTGGTTGTGTAAGCAGGGATTTCTGATATTAGTTTGTCTTTCCCAAAATCCCGAACTATTTCCTCTTTATCACGAGATATATTATTACCGGTGCTCCCACGAGAGGCGTGACGGCGTTCAGTGGTATGATGTTGCCGTTTGGAGGGAGTGTACACACAAGGTTGCATGCAAGAGCCACGATGGCTCCCGAAATGATGGAACAGGGCATAAGGCTCGATGTGGAGTCGGTGCGTATGAAGAGGCGGGTGATATGAGGCACGGCAAGACCGATGAACGCCACCGGACCGCAATATGCCGTGGTGATGGCAGTCTGTATTCCCGTGATGAGGAGCAGCAGGGCACGCACGCGGTGGGTGTTGAAGCCAAGGTTCTCGGCATACTTCTCTCCGAGCAGCAGAGCATTCAGAGGTTTTATCATGAGCAGCGACAGGACGAGGCACAATATCGTGGCGGATGAGAAGATGGGCAGGTGCTGGAATGACACGCTGCTGAAGTTTCCCATTCCCCAGATGACATAAGACTGTACTCCCTGTTCGGAAGCGAAGAAGTTGAAGATGGATATTGCAGCCGACGACAGGTAGCCTATCATGATGCCGATTATCAAAAGCACCACGTTGCTCGTCACTATCCTTGAGCATGCCATCAGCAGGGCTATGACAGCCGAAGCACCAGCCATGGCACCCGTTATTACCGCTGCGAAACCGCTCACCGTGAGCAGATCGGTAGAGATGCTGCCGTTGAGCAGCAGCATCACGATAGCCACGCCGAGACTTGCTCCGCTGTTTATTCCGAATATGGACGGACCGGCAAGCGGATTGTTGAAAGCAGTCTGCAGCATCAGACCGCAGACTGCGAGCGACGCTCCGCAAAGCGTTGCCGTTATAGCCTGTGGCAGTCTCGATTCCATTATGATGTAAGTCCATGTCTCCTTGTCTCCGTTGCCGAAGAGTATGTTAAGGATGTTTCCGACGGGAATGTCAACGGAACCCGTGATGATGTTGAGGATGAAGAGCGCTGCCAGCAATGCTGCTGAGCATACTGCAAATAATCCTTCTCTGGTTATGGTTGTCATGATTATATGGTTGACGAGTTGACAAGTTTATAATGTGGCCCCACATGCCTTGGTTTTAATCGTGAGAGACTGATAACCTTGGCTGCTTTCGGATTGGTTCATTACTTTGGCGGTTTGATTATTTCATTACCTTGGCGGCTTGTGGATTAGTACGTTACCTTTCCAACTTGAAGAAATACTTCGGTTCTCCAATTGCCGTTGCCATTTCCGGGTGGAATGCCAATATGAAGTCTCTGAGCAGGAGATGGGGCTCAAACGGAATGTCTTCGAAGAAAGACGTTGCCGCCGTATTGCATCCGTACACCCTGCCGCTCTTGAAAGCCTTTAAGATTGTGTAGCTTGAGCTTTCAGAGGCAAGTCCGCGTAGTGTCAGGGGCGACTTGTCGGCTTTGTAGTATCTCATCAGCCACACGTCAGCGCCGGCATTGTCGTCTATCACGCTTTCCAGCGACTTCTGTATGCTTCCGGAGCTATTGTCGGCGGCATACGTGTATTTGGCGTTGGCATCGTATATGGTCTGGCTTATCGTGCTTTTACCGCCAGGCAGATACCACACGCCGCTTTCCACCTTGTCCATCATCACGCTGGGACTGTACTTCGCTTTCTTGGCGAGGTTCTTCAGTCTCATATACTCCTTTTCCGTGTTGCAGAACAGACTGTCAGCCTGTTTCTCCGCTCCCCACAGCAAACCGTAGAATTTCACCCATTCAGCCCTTCCCAGCGCTGTCGTCTCCATATAGTCAGCCAGTTCCACGATGGGCAGCCCCACGTTCTCCAGCTTTCCGTATCCTCCGGAGTTCTGCATTGGCGATATGAAGATGGCATCGGGCGAGA
The DNA here is from genome assembly GCA_963594595.1 of Oscillibacter sp. Taxonomy (GTDB): domain Bacteria; phylum Bacteroidota; class Bacteroidia; order Bacteroidales; family Bacteroidaceae; genus Prevotella. The sequence continues at coordinate 9,645 of CAVBFA010000122.1, forward strand.
GGGCTATGATCTTCTCTATGTTGGGTTGTGTGGAATTTCCGCAGTTTGTGGTCTTGTTCTCCTTCAGTCTTTGCTTTATCCACTCAGAGTTCATATAGTCCACGTCGAAAGCCCCCGCCAGTATATTCTCTTTTCCGAGTTTCTTGGTGAGTTCAGCGTGTACAGATGTTGCTATTAGCGAGTGGGAGAGCGGTATGCCGATCACCGTTGCCCCGTCGGGGGCTTTGTCGTAGCCATCCTTCTTGCCTTTGTCCACGAGGATATATGTGTGTAGTGTTTTTCCTTTGTTCCATGGGTCGTTGAGCTTCACTTCCGTATGGTCGTTGAATTTCACTATAGAGATGTTTTCCGCGTATTTCAGATGTACGGTGTCCCCCTCCTTTCCATCCGCAGCCTGTTGCTTGTTGCCCTGGCATGCGGTGAGAAGGAGGGGGATGATGATAAGGAGAAAATATATCTTATTTCTCATATAGAATGTGGGTTGTTCCAGACTTCAGCAGGCAGGCTGTCAGTCGTGACTGCAGAAGGGGTTCTGAATTTTAGAGGTCGTCGTCGTCAGCCACGTCGGCAGCTTCGAGCGATAGGTCTTCAGGGTTTTCCTCTATCGTCGTGCGATAGCTTTCCTCGGTCAGCTTGTCGTCGTCAAATTCGTCGAACTCGTCCTCGTCGTTGTATTTGTCGTCTCTCAGGTCGTCGTCTTCTTCGTCGTCGTCATCCTCGTCGTCTCTGATTCTCAGTTTATCCTCGTCGAGGTCGAGTTTCGCCTTCTCTTCTATAGGCTTCGCTTTGGCGAAGATAGCCTCTGTCCATGCTCCCTTTGGTATTTCAAGCACTTCGAATCCGTCTTCCACCTTCTTCTCATACATGCCTCCCTTTTTGTGTAGTCTGTCCTTCGGCAGAGTCGTGGTGCTGATGTCGAATCCGTTCTGAATGATGTCCTGGATGCTCTGCGATAGCGACTCCCATCCTCCTCCGAAGTTTCTTTCTATCACTTCCAGAAGCTTGTTTGCCGAGATGTGGCGTATGTTTTCGTATGTGAGGTCGGTCACACGCATTATGGTCTTTTTCTTTATTCCGAACTTCAGCCGGTTTTTGTCGTCGAGTTTCACGGAACCCACTTTCAGTCCTCTCGCCTCATATTTGCTTATCACCTCCGGTCTGTCGATTTTCACCTCTTCGATTTCGAAGGCGCTGCGTATGATGTCGAGATATTGCTTTATGT
>CAVBFA010000123.1:0-10854 GCA_963594595.1 Oscillibacter sp.
CCAATCTTACAAAAAAGATGAGTGAGCAAAATGCCAATTTCATTATAAACATTGCCGTTGATGAGGCGGAAGCATGGCTGTTTGCCGACAGAGAAGGATTTGCAGAGTATTTGGAAATTGCTGAAGGCCACATGCCGGTCGCTTCATTACAAAAGTTTGGAGGTTCGAAAAGGCGTATTGAAATGGATATCCCTTTGAAGGCTTCCTATTTCCTGACACATACTCTGATAAAAGAAACGAAGAACAAAGACTTGCTTGCCCAACTATTAGCGGAGGGTAAGTCGTGTAAAGGGCGTGAATACAATTCTGCATTATTGCCATATATACGCACAAAGTGGAATGCAGAGAATGCACGTAAAAATTCATACAGCTTAGATAGAACAATATTGCGCATACAATCTTTGTAGGCTGAAATACAGATGGTTGCAGGAATGCAGAGAGGTCTGGAAGATTTTTTTGCGTGACAGATTTGTTTTAAAGAATAAATTTAGAATGATACCTAAAATAATTCATTACTGTTGGTTCGGCCGGAACCCGTTGCCGGAACTGGCGCAGAAGTGCATCGCTTCGTGGAAGAAGTATCTGCCGGACTATGAGATAAAGGAGTGGAATGAAGACAACTTCGATGTCAATATCATTCCATATACGGCAGAGGCGTATGCACAGAAGAAATATGCCTTTGTGAGTGACTATGCCCGCTTCTGGATTCTGTATAGATATGGTGGTATTTACTTCGACACGGATGTCGAGGTGATACGCCCGATAGATGATATCATAGCTCGTGGAAACTTTATGGGATTCGAGACAGATCCTAACTATATGAATAGTGGCGCAAGTGTTAACCCCGGCCTTGGCTTGGGAGTATCTCCAGGCTTGGATTTGGTGAAGAAAATGCTTAACTATTATGAGGAAAAGCATTTTGTGTGCGAGGTGAATATGCGAAATCAAATTACAGTAGTGCATATCTGCACAGAGGTGTTGATGGAGAGTGGACTGCAGAATGTTGCTGGTATCCAAAAAGTGGAGGACGAGTGTTATGTCTATCCATCAGAGTTTTTCTGTCCGGTCAATGTGACAACAGGTCGTATACATGTGGAGAAGAACACGCACACAATACACCATTATGCCGGAACGTGGGTGGATAAAAAGTTCTCTGTGAAAGATTTTATTAAGAAGTTATTGCCCGAGAAACTTGTGCTGGCTTTAATAAACTATAAGAATAAATAAAGCGATGAAAAGCATTTCCAAATTCTATACTTTATTCTGGATTATCTATTTTCCTGTTTGCATTGCGTTTACATTTGTTGTTGATTTCGACTTGAGTGATGAGATACTGACGATGTTGCTGTTGTTGTATGCAATAATAAAACATCGATATCTTGTGCACGACAAGAAAAGAGCGGCAGAGATAAAGACGTATATTGTAATAATGGTGTTTTATCTGTTGTATTCGCTTGTTATACAAGAGACAACTATGCGAGGAGTGATTCTTGACTTTATGCAACAGTTACGCCCTTATGCCGTGTTCTACCTGACATGGATGATGGCGCCAGAATTCACCATGAAACAGAAGAAATGGATAAAGTTGGTTGTACTTGCCAGTTTCTTTGGCTATCTTCTGGCATTTATGTTTAAACCAGGATTAGTGACGCCGTATGGCGGCGGTGAGTCTGCTGAATTGGGACAGATCGCTCTTTGTAGTGCCATGGTGTATTATTTGTTCTCAAAACAAACGAAGCGAAACCGCAACATAGCTATATTCGTAATGCTTTTGGGATTGTTCTCGGGAAAATCTAAGTATTTTGGCGAGTGCGTGGTGTTTATTGCATTGGTGGTGTTTGTGAAGAGCAAGATTAAATTTACCTCTGTCAAAACGCTGATGAAGTTGTCATTGTTGACATCAGTGGTGTTGTTCTTCACCTGGACAAAGTTCAACGTTTATTATGTAGAGGGATTCGATGAAGATGCTGAAGAAAGAGCACGTCCGGCTACATATGCTACAGGTATGAAGATCATGTTCCAAGATTACATTCCGTTTGGAAGCGGACTGGGTTCGTTCGGTACGGCGGCGGCAGCAAAAGAGTATTCTCCTCTGTATTTTAAATATCGCTTGAATGATATCTGGGGATTGGATCCGAAAAACCCGATGTTCCTTGCTGATGCGTTTTATCCCACGCTGGCCGAATACGGTATCGTGGGACTGCTTCTCTTCCTTGTCTTTTGGAAACGGCGATTATGGGAGAGCAATAAGATTCCCGATCTCGCAAGTTATCGTATGGCGCTGATGGCGATTTTGGCTCTCGCCCTGGAGAGCACCGCTGACTCGTCTTATCTCTCGGGTAAGGGTATGGGATATTTCATGATTCTTGCTGTCTGTCTTAATTCAGGCAAGCGATTGTCTAACAAAATGATACAAGGATGACAATATTAAGACTATTGCAACGCATGTCGTTGATACCGTCATATCTCTGGGATGCCATGTGGGCACAGGTGTGGAAACGCTGCATGAAACATTGCGGCAGGGGAGTGTATCTCCGCCCGATGTCTTCTGATATCAAGGGACTTTGGAATCTGTCTGTAGGCGACGGCACTTCAATTCCTAAGGGGAGCACGATATATTGTACTGACGCACCTTGCACCATCGGAAAAAAAGTGCTCTTCGGTCCGCGACCTACAATAATTACGGGCGATCATCGTATTGATATTCTCGGCAAGTATATTACCGACGTTACCGTGGAAGAGAAATTTATAGATGGCGTGAATCAATATGACCAGCCCGTCGTGATAGAGGATGAGGTGTGGTGTGGCGCCAATGTCACGATATTGAAGGGCGTAACACTTGGGCGAGGATCAGTGGTGGCTGCCGGTGCGGTAGTGACCAAGTCGTTTCCGCCTTATAGCATAATTGGTGGTGTGCCTGCCAAGTTGCTGAGAATGAGGTTTACACCAGAAGAAATCGAGGTGCACGAACGAAGTCTCAAATAATAGAATAATTCCGTAATATGGATATTATCATAGTATCGCCTTCTCTCAATCCCAACGAGAACGTGAGCGGCATATCTTCCGTTGTACAGTTCATAATCAGCAGCAATCCAGAGTGTCATTATTTGCATTTCGAATTGGGAAAGAAAGACAGGGAGAAGGGAGGATGGCGGCGGATTCCAGCATTGACGGGGAGATACCGTGAGTGGAAGAAGATGCTTGAGTCGCATCCCGATGCCATCATACATTACAATCTACCTTTGTCTAAACCCTCGCTCCTGCGTGACCCGTGGTTCATTAGGTATGCGCTGAGGCAGAAACGAAAGATTGTGATTCATGTGCATGGTGGGTTGTTTCTTACAGCTCCTTGTATTCCCGACTCATTGAAACGCATTATGCGATGGGTGTTCCGACAGGATGTACCGTTCATTGCGCTTAGCGATATGGAGAAAGATATTCTTCAGACACGGTTTGGGGCCAAGTATGTCATAGTGCTCCCTAATTGCGTTGACCTTACTGACGCTGAGGCTTTTGCAGAAGATTCTGCTGCGCATGATGAAACTGAACCTTTGCGTATCGGATATCTTGGTCGTATCGAACCGAACAAGGGAATGACCGAACTCCTGACGGCCTGTCGCCAACTGAAAAAAGACGCTGTACCTTTTACTCTCGTCATTGCTGGAAAAGAACAGACTGAAGGAGAATATCTTCCTGAGTTTAACAGTGGGCTGGGGGAGAATTTCGAGTATGCAGGACTGGTTTCTGGAAAAAGGAAAATAGATTTTCTTCGAAGCCTTGACGCATTTGTCCTTCCCTCTTATTTCGAGGGCCTTCCCATGTCGCTCCTTGAAACTATGAGCTATGGAGCTACCCCAATTGTTACACCTGTGGGAAGCATACCACAGGTGGTGAAGGATGGAAAGAATGGCATTTTCATAAAAGCCCACGACAGTGGATCTATCGTTTCTGCCGTAAAGCGTTTCTGTGAGGATAGAAACTTATTGCGAAAACTGGGTAGTGCTGCCCGGAGTACGATTTTCAATCAGTTCTGCTCGCAAGAATATATCGAGAAATTGAATCGTATATATGCAGAAATTGACCGCTGATTATCACTCTCTCTTTCTCTTCTGAAGTAAGGATAAGTAAAACAGGACGAGTATGCCGATAATGAAAGATTTTAATAAGTTCAAGACCCGTTTCGTGCAATTTGGCGGTATGCGGCTCGTTTGTCAATATGCTCGTATGGGAGTGTTGTGGGCAGGCATCAAAGCTTTGCTCCGTTGTACTGTTAGTGGTAAGTCATTGAAAGCTGCCTATCCCTCTGTAACAAAGCGTGTGGATGATATTCTGATAGAGAGATATCGCCATATACTGGATGAAAACAAGGATAGATTTTCTAAGGCAAATCCTAATCCTGTAAAACACCAGGAAACAGCAGTTCCAAGGATAATATGGTCTGCCTGGCTGCAAGGTCTTGACAGTGCTCCAGAGATGGTGAAGGTATGTCTTGAGTCGCACAAGAAACATCTGCCTGGGTATGAATTCAGAGTGCTTGACATGGAAAACTACCATAAATGGGTGGAACTGCCAGACTATGTGTTAAGGAAATATCAGAAGGGGATGATTCCTCCTGCTTCTTTCAGTGATATGATTCGCTTGGCGGTGTTGAAGAAATATGGAGGCGTATGGATGGATGCTACGGTCTTTTGTTCTGGCTTCGGAAATGATAATCTGAAGAAACGTTGGGCGCATATCATGCGGAGTGAAATAACGGTATTCCGCTATTTCGAACGTGGACGAAGGGAAGCCTCCGGGCTTTCCACTTGGTTCTTGGCAGCTGAGCCGCATCAGTTCGTTGTTTCAACTGTCTTGGACATGCTTCTCGCATATTGGAAGGATTTCGACTGTCTTGTGGATTATTATATCATACATCTATTCTTGGGATTGGTTCTTGATGAATGTCCTCAGACCGTGTTGCAAATGCCGCATGAGAACAGTTTCCATAGTCTGTTTCTCGGCGACGCCCTCTCCCGCACTTATCGCCAGGATGCGTGGCAGGAACTGGTAGACCATGTGGCGATACATAAACTCAACTACAGAAAAGCTGACGAGGCACGGAAAAATCCGAACAGCTATTATAATTTCATAAGGAAATAAATCTAAAATGACATTCAAACTTAAAAACCTGGATATCCTCTGCAGCAGGGCGCAACTCGAAGCGCTGCCAGAGGGAAAACTGCTTATCAATACCATCAATGCCCACTCGTATAACACGGCGCGAAAGGACTCACTCTTCGCCGAGGCGCTTACAAGGGGCGATGTCCTCATTCCCGATGGCGTGAGCGTGGTGAAGGCTTGCCGATGGATAAAGGCGAAGTCGCAGCCCAGGGATCGCATCGCCGGATGGGACCTCTTCGAGTTTGAGATGAACCGCTTGGAGAAGCTTGGCGCCATGTGTCATGGGGCAGGAGAGGGGCAGTCTGCCGATGCTTGCGGAGCCACGGAGGCGAAGAAGACCGTGATGTTTATGGGCAGTTCGCAGCGTGTGCTCGATCTGATAGTGGAGCGTGCCGCTGTGGTGTATCCACATCTCAGGGTGGTAACGTATTCACCGCCATACAAACCGGAGTTCTCTGCCGACGACAACCGCGCTATTGTTGAGGCTGTCAATGCCGCAGACCCCGACCTTCTGTGGATTGGCATGACAGCACCGAAACAGGAAAAGTGGACCTACTCTCATTGGCAGCAACTGGATATCCACTGTCATGTGGGCACTATCGGAGCCGTGTTCGACTTCTTCGCCGGCACCGTGGAGCGTGCGCCGATGTGGTGGCAGCGTCACGGACTGGAATGGCTCTACCGTCTGCTCAAAGAACCTAAACGCATGTGGCGCCGCTATATCATCGGCAATGCCCTGTTTCTCTGGAATATCTTTTTCAGGGAGTGACAGCCAGCCTGCCACACCGCAAATAAACCCAAAACGAGCAAGTGCTGCCTCTTACACGATATCATATCGTCAGAGGTAGCACTTGCTCGTTATTCTTTTCAGAACCTCGTGCCCGGCTCCTGCCGGGCATAATTCTATTTGTCCAACACCTGATATTTACTTACTTGCGACTTGTATTCCGGCACGATTTCCTTCATCTTCTTCACTATCGCCATGTCGTCGTGGGTGTATGAAATCTTGAGCAGTTCGTCCTCGTTCTTCTTCGCCTCCTCATAGTCATACTCGCGCACCTTGGCCACCATGATCTTAGGGTTGTTCGTCGGTATGGTGTTCTCCTTGGTAGAAAGCAGCTCCTCATATAGCTTCTCGCCCTCACGCAGTCCGGAGAACTTTATCTCTATGTTCTTGGCTCCCGACAGCGATATCATGCGCTTCGCCAGGTCTACTATCTTCACCGGTTTGCCCATGTCGAAGACGAATATCTCGCCGCCCTTGCCCATCGTTCCTGCTTCGAGCACAAGCTTGCATGCCTCCGGGATGAGCATGAAATAGCGGATGATGTCGGGATGCGTGACAGTCAGCGGACCGCCCTTGCGTATAAGTTTCTTGAAGATAGGAATCACCGAACCGTTTGAACCGAGCACATTGCCGAAGCGTGTGGTCACAAACTGCGTCACGCCCTTCACTCTGCCGTCCACGATAGCCTGGTTCAGCGACTGGCAGTATATCTCGCATATTCGCTTCGAGCAACCCATCACGTTCGTTGGGTTCACCGCCTTGTCTGTTGATATCATCACAAACTTCTTCGTGCCGTATTTCACGGCAAGGTCGGCGATGATGCGGGTGCCGTTCACGTTGTTGCGCACCGCCATGGCAGGATTGTCCTCCATCATCGGCACATGCTTGTATGCAGCGGCATGGAACACGTATTCCGGACGGTGCACCTCGAATATCTTCTCCATGAAAGGCTTGTCGGTGATGCTGCCCACGATGGTCTGGTTCTTCACGTCGGCAAACTGGTTCTTCATTATCAGTCTCACGTCGTGCATCGGCGTCTCCGCCTGGTCGATGAGCGTCATCTCCGCCGGCTTGTATATAGCCACCTGTTTCACCATCTCCGAACCGATAGATCCCGCCGCACCGGTGATGAGCACCCTCTTGCCCTTGAGCATCTCTCCGATGGCGTTCATGTCCACCTCTATCTTTTCGCGCGGAAGCAGGTCTTCAATCTCAATCTCGCGCAGCTGGTTGTAGGTCAGTTTCGATTTGCCGTCCCATTCCTCGGCGGCAGGCATCATCATTATCTTTATGCCGGCCTGCACGAACTCGTCCACCATCGCCTGGTTGTCGCGGAACTTCTCCGTCTTCAGAGGCGACACGAGCAGCACCTTCACGTGCAGGTGTCTCATCTGCTGGGCGATGCCCTTCTTGTTCAGAAACACCCTCTTGCCCATGATATACGCATTGCGCATATCCGGTCCGTCGCTGATAAATGCCTGGAGCATGTATTTCTTCTCTCTCGTGGCCAGGATACTGTTGGCAAGGCTCACGCCGCCGCTCTTCGTACCGTATATCGCCACCGGCTGTGCCTTGTCTGCCATGAATCCGTCGAACATGGCGCGCACTATCATTCTCTCCACCCACATCAGCATGGCGGAGCAAATGAACATCATGAGATTGCCGCGCAGCGACTGATGCATTATCACGCCGTCAATCTCAGCCCCGTTCATCGCGATGCTCACCAGATACGACAGGCAGGAGCCGACAAACGCCGCCTTGCCCACCCGCTCAAGGTCGATGAGCGACGAATAGCGCAATATTCCAGTGTAGGTGTGGAACAGGCGGAAACACACGCCGAATATCAGCACGCAAATGAGATTGCCTGCCGTTAGCTGCCAGAAATTCTGTGCAAAACCGTCTCCTCCAAATTCCAGATAGCTGCCCACGTAGCTCGAGAAGAACACCGTGAGACAGTCTAAAAACAGTACACACCAATAGGGTAGCGCCCTACTTGAGAAATACCAGTCGGAAAATCTGCATAATACCTTCATAAACATATTTGTTCCTTAATAAAGTGGCTTGAAACTTACTTTGTTAATCAGCAATAATGTTGTTCCTTAGAGGTGTTGGAACTCAAATCCAAAAAACAATAATCGCCATTACTATACCTTTTATGCAAAGGTACTCATCTTTTTCGTATTGCAACAACTTTACTGACATTTTTTTCAGAAGCCTCATGATTTCTTGATTATTGATAGACTTCAAGGAAATTTCTGATAACCCCGAACCGGTCATTATGTTTTGTTCGAATTTCGCTTTTTTTAGAAGCGAGTGGATTTAGTTTGTCATTCAATCCACCCCCGGCATTATGGCTTGTTCGAATTTTGCTTTTTAGAAGAGTGGATTATGTTTGTTTTTCAACCTCCAATCGGTCCTTGTTTTTTTGCTTTGCAAATAGCCGGCTCACAACCCTTTTCAGGTATACCAATTTGTCAAAAAATGGGCAACGTGCTTGCCCCAGTTGGGTAACGTGCTTGCCCCGGTTGGGTAACGTGCTTGCCCCTCTTGGGCACGAATGGTGCCTCCAAACGTGCCCAAAGCATTCCAGAAACGAAACGCCCTCATGGGGAATGCAAACCGCGCCATCAGTACAAAATAAGGGCGGTTAACAGACAGTGCATTCCGTACGGCACATCTATTAACCGCCCATCAACCTTATATGTTATCGTACGATTGCTTCCTTGATGCAGTCCACGATGTAACGAACATCATCATCTGATACATACGGACCGGCTGGCAGACAGAAGCCTACCTTGAAGAGATCTTCCTCCACGCCGTTAGTATATACAGGAGCCCCCTCGTATACCGGCTGCTTGTGCATAGGTTTCCATACCGGGCGGCATTCCACCTTCTTGCCAAGCATGAACACACGCAATGCTTCTACGTTCTCATTTGGCTGACAGTCGGTTGTGGCAGAATCAACAGCATGTATAACACCAGCTGCACCACCTACGGCAGTCTTGATAACTTCCTTGTAAGCATTCTCCTGACCCTGAATCTTCACGTCAGCATCCAATGTTGCAGCACAAAGCCAGAAGTTTGCATCATAGCGTTTGTCGGCAGGTTGCTTGTGGATGTGTACTCCAGGAACGTCCTTCAGCAGTTCTTCATAGAGAGACTGCACATGCTTGTGATGAGCGATATGGTCATTGAGTACAGTCATCTGACCACGACCGATACCAGCACAAACGTTCGACATGCGGTAGTTGTAACCAATAGCCGTATGCTGATAGTAAGGATAAGCATCACGAGCCTGAGTAGCATACCACATGATTTCGTTGGCATCCTCTGCATTGCGGCAAATCAAAGCACCACCACCAGAAGTGGTGATCATTTTGTTGCCATTGAACGACAGTACACCATACTTGCCGAATGTACCGAGCACTTGACCATCAAAGCGTGAGCCCATACCTTCAGCTGCATCCTCAACAATAGGAATACCATACTTGTCGGCAATAGCCATAATCTCATCAATACGGTAAGGCATACCGTAAAGAGCCACAGGTACAATAGCCTTAGGATATTTACCTGTCTTTTCCTTACGGTCAAGGATAGCCTTCTCAAGCAACGCCGGATCCATGTTCCAAGTTTCATTCTCAGAACCCACGAACACTGGCTTGGCACCAAGATATGTAATAGGGTGACTTGAAGCACAGAATGTGAAACTCTGCACCAATACCTCATCACCAGCCTTAACACCGCAACCAATCAAAGCCAAGTGAACAGCAGCAGTACCAGCGCTTAGACAGACGACACGTCTGTCAAGTGAGGAATTAGGAGTGTTTAGTGAGGAGTTGTCTATCTTATTAACGAAATCCTCAAGGTCTTCTTCAAAGGCATTCACATTCGGTCCCATCGGCACCACCCAATTGGTATCGAAAGCCTCCTTCACATATTTCTGTTCCAAACCAGCCTCACTCATGTGGGCAAGGCAAAGATAAATCGTTTTTCTTTCTTCCATGATTTTATTTTTTTATTTTATCGCTTGTCGTTTTGGTGATAGACGCGAGAAGTTTCAGAATTTCCTCGCTGTCTTTATATATAGAATCAAATTCTTCCTTTGTCAAATATCTAGATTTATTGAGCAGTCGCAACCAATATCGAGACTCGTTACACTCCTTCAGAGCGATATACATTTTAGCTCTGAAATCGTCTTTACTTATTCCATATTCAGCTTCAGCTATATTTGCCCCGATGCTCGTTCCGCTTCTCAGCAACTGTTTAGACAATACGTATTCACGATTCGTTTCTCTTCCCGTCAAATACTGATATAAATTAATTATCCGAAGCGCAAACTCTTCACTCTTTTCTTGAACCACACTCTTCATTTCCTCAATTCCCCTCCATTGTTTTTTTTACCAACTCCCTCCTCACTAAACCACACTCCTCACTCCTCACTAAAGCCACACTCCTCACTAAAAAATATCCAATCACACACCCCAGAGTATTATGTATCACATCATCCGTTTCGCAGAGTCCTCTGCAAAAAGCAAACTGTGACATTTCTATGATGCCAGACAGAACGACTCCACACAGGAAGACCCTCTTGAATTTCATTCCCATTCCCCCAAGCAGCAATCCGACAGGCATGAACAAAGCGATATTCAATAACACCTCTAACAGATCAGCAGGATAATCCACTTTGTTCCAGATGTCAGGATATTTCCAGAATGGCATCAATACCATCTGTCTTTCCCCACTGCTACTCCTGCAAATCACAGTAGAACAAAGCACCAAGAAGTAATAATCCGCAAGCAACGCGCCAAGTACGAACCTCTTTATCCTGTTCCCTTTTATCATCAACATCCCCATCACAATTATGACAGTAAGTATGATAAAGGAGAGAAGCACATACTCCACAGGAA
>CAVBFA010000124.1:0-10853 GCA_963594595.1 Oscillibacter sp.
ATAACAAACAAAGGATAACAATTAAATATCAGATTGAAAAATGTCAGGATTCGTATTTTTTGCGCTCGTCCTCACCTTTGTTTATGTGGTATACTTTTCCGTAATGATCACACTAGATCTCCATGGCAAGAAGGATGAAAAGGAATCAGAAGAAGAGACCTATGATGTAGGGGATATGACCAACGAGGAACAGCGAGTCGCATGTTCTCAAAGGCAATTTCCTCTGAATACAGGATATGAAGCACCGAGTAATCGGCTTCATATAATATATGCAGACATGTTGAGACGGTACAATAAGTTAGTCTTCGTGGCTGTTCTACAGAGCAGAAGTCAATCAGTTCCTGCTTGCCGCATTGATGCCAGACAACGCGGAATTGCGGAAAGGTAAGCCTTGAATTGGGGCTTATCCAGAATTTCGGTTTCTTATGTTCACCTGCCATATCTTGTCGAGTATATCATTATAAGTATCAGAATTGCTGTCTATCCTTAATCCGTAGAAGCGTGTACCTTTCTCATGTTCAATCTGCATTTTCTGTTGAGTAGCAGATATTGGTTTGGGAAAGTAGAAATCGCTGATGATTAGCACATCTGCCATGGAAAAGTTGGCGGTCTGCAACATATTCAATACAGTTCTCAGCATTTGTTCGCCATCCGTTCCTCCTGAAAAGTGATTGTCAAGGAACTTGTTCAGCTGCTTCCATGCCCCATATCGGGAAAGGTCAAGGAAGTTAGCACGGACAGAGAATGTTATCAGGAAACATTTCCGTTTCTGTTTCTTTGCCATTTTCAACAGTTGCAGCAAGAGGCATTTTGCCAGTTGTATGGGTTTGCCTGTCATTGAGCCACTGGTGTCCAGGCTCACGACGATGGGGCCTTTCTCTAATCGTGGTTTCACCTGACGTTGCTTGTCCAGTTTCATACAGCTCTCCTCTTTCGGTTTACTGGCAAACAACTGTAGTTTCTGCGAAGCGTACTTCAGATAAAAAAGATCCTCCGTCTGTCGGTCAGACATGATGACCGTCTCTACAGGTACCATGTGTCGCAGACTCTGTCCTGTGGAGATTTCCTCTATCTCCAAGGCTGGTTTAGGCCGTGATGGCAGTATAGGAAGATATTTTTTGATGGTCTCATCCATCTCATCTTTGTGCTTTGGCAGCTCACGTCCCATGATGCGCACAATCTCTGCCAATGCAGGATAAGAATAGACAATCTTCTCAATGCGCTTATGTTCCTTGTAGTCTGACAAGCCGTGCTCTTTAACATGCATTTCCCAATTCTTGCCGTATTGGTCGATGGCTGCTTGTTCCTGTTGTTTCAGTTTCTCATCACACGCTTTATCCCAGTCGTTTGTCAGAGCGTTCAGTATGGCTTCCTGCCTTTCGCTGTTGTCGGTTTCTTTTAACTGCTCTTCATACCCATTGATATTGACTTCTTCCTGCTTATATCCAAGAATGATGATTTGTTTTGCTTGTTGCCACATCTGTCGCTTCGAGTCCATGTTGCCGCCGAGAAAGGCAAGAATAAAACCTTTCTCTCTGTGGTGTCTTTCCTCCATCGGCTGAAAGAGTTGCAGCATGGTTTCAAGAAATCTCATCAGTTCCTCTTTCAGCAGTTCCTTCCACATTGGATCCTGACTGTCAAGTTGCGGGTTGTCTTGCAGTGTCTGCTCAAGATAGCTCCCCAACAGGTCACCTTCCCCGATAATCTTTGGCATTTCACCTCTATCCATATAGAAATCAAATGCTTCGTTATATTCCTGAATTTTCTTAACAATATCCATCGACTAAAGCAGTTTCTGTGCGTTCTGTGCCTTTACGTACACTTCCTCAATATGCTTGCCACACTGTGTGAGATATTTCTTTGTTACCTTCAGGTCATTATCCGACAGGAACAAGTTCTTAGACTTTGCAAACAATTCTTGCAGTTGGTTCAGTTGTGTCCGCAATGTTTTATCGATTATCTCCATCACCGAATCTGTTATGTTAGGCTCTGGGAAATCTTCACTATCAAACAAGCTATCAGAAGGATTTGTACTTCCCAACGGTCGTTCAAAACCGTATGGAGTGCCATCTATTATGATGCCTCCTTTGCACTTTTGCAGTTTTACCTTTTTCACCATGGCCTGGTTCTTCACTTTATAATCAAATAATGTGCCGGTATATATAGCGTGAATCATCCATGCTCGTTTTTCTTCGTCCCGATAGATGATGCCATCTGTGGCCTTATCCACACTGACATGATTATAGTCTACCTTATAAAACAGGCATTTACCATCCTTGTAGTTACGAAGAGTGTAGTAGAAGAAATGTGTTAGCGAGAATGTTTCAGGCACGTTTCGGGTATTTTGCTCTTTCTTCTCTGGCTCGTATGCTTTCTTCAAGGCTTTCTCAATGTCCTTTTCCAGTTTGGCGAGCTTATTGTCTATGTGTGCCGTAAGACTTTTTCCTACCACATCAATCACCGTTGGAATAGTCTCAGCCTTGTTCCATAGACAGTGCATCAGGATTGGAAGGTCTGTCATGTCGATATGCTTTCTGCCATTCAGGAAAGCCGAAGCCTGCATGAGGTGAACACATTTCTTCCAACGTCGGTCAGAGATATAGTAGTCCATCTCGTTGATTTCCTCTTTCTTCGTTTCCTTTTTGAAACCTTTACGGATAGCCGTAAGCACAGCGCAAATCTCATCAGGAATATCGACCTTGCCTATTTCCATTTGCCAAACATGGTATTGTTCTTCCGTAATTTGGCAATCCTCATCCACCTCTGGTGTTGAAAAGTATTGTTGTCGAACCATCTTGTAGAAGGTGGCTTCACTCTGTATGCAGTTCGACACCATACGCACCAGGAAACGGTCCCACAATGCTTCAAGTCCTTCATCCTCCGCCGGTAGTTCATTGCTTGCAGCAATCAAGGCTTTCATGGGCAGAGAGATGGTGCTGCGTCCATTCTGGAAGATGCGTTCATTGATAGCAGTGAGTAAGGAGTTCTGTATGCTTGGACTGGCTTTCCATATCTCATCGAGAAATACGATGGTGGAGGTTGGCAAAAAACCATCCACCACACGTTCGTATCTATCTTCGTTCTTCAACAGCGAGATAGATACAGGCCCGAATATCTCATCAGGTGTACTGAAACGAGACATCAGGTATTCAAACGCCACCCCATCCTTGAAAGCCAGTTTCAGGCGACGAGCCACCAAGCTCTTTGCCGTACCAGGAGGGCCGAGCAGAAATATGCTCTCTCCTGCAATGGCACTCAGCAGTGCCATTGCGATAATATGCTCTTTCTCAAAAACGCCTTGCGAGAGTGTTTTGAGTAACAATTTTATTTGGTTGTCTGGAGTCATCATATCATGCTCTTAATCCCATAAATACTGAAAATACCTATGGAAGAGTTCAAGACCCTGTTCTATGGTCTTGTTATCTTCCTTGTCGTGCATAGTGTGGGCATATTTCATCAGTTCTAAAGCATCAATCATCTTTTGAATTGTGTCGTTCCACTTCCACATATCTCCCATGTTAGGCGGATAGCCATGTTTGTCAAAAGCTTTGAAGGCTTGTAAGCGAGGAACCAGAAGACGGGCGATTGCATTGTCCGTATTCCATACATCTTCTATTGGAAAGTCATGCCCATGACTCAATTGAGGGGAAAGAGTATCGAAGACCCTCTTATTCTTTGGTGATTGACTCATACTCTTCATTTGTCAAGGCTCTACTTTTCTTGCATTTTCCATTAATGCCAATCAAAGATGCTATTCTGCCCTTTAAGCAGATGAAGTCATCTTCATTTGCTTGAATCGGTTCTCCAAATTCCTCGATGGATGATGTTCCAGTCCTGTTCCCGTCTTCGTCATAAATCTGATAAGAGTCAGCTGTGACACCGACGAAATAGGAAGAACCCAGAATCCAGCCTTTAAAATATTTCTTGTCGAACACCATCTTGCCATCCAAATGGACGGTCTTTTTCTTTTTCCCCAGTTTCATATACTCTATATTTGCTAAAGGCATATAGACTGTAGTGTTCCCCTCCATGGTGTGAACACCTAAGCGAGACATCGTTACCTTTACATTTTTGAGTGCCATAATGATATTTTTTAGTTTGACATTTAGAAATCTGGTGCAAAATTAAAATGAAGTTATGCCGAATGGGGGCATAACTCCATAAACTTTGTATTTCTTTGAAAAAATTATTGTTCAAGGATGGCAATTACCCTGTCAGCAATGTCTTCTGTAATGCCGTCGTAAGGATTGGTAAGGATGAAGTGGGGCACCTGAGATTCAAGGCATACATACTCATCATCGATGATGACATACCGTACATCATTCTTTGTATAGTCAGCTAACCATGATGCTATCTCCATTCCGTTACGATGTCCCATAGCAGGGTCTATGTCATCAAGATTTGCGGTAAGCAGCCAATTATCGCTGACAGATGAATCTGTGATGCCGGTTACTTTGCCAGGCAAATCTCTTTCCTTCCACATTTCCTGCATGGCAGCAAGACCGAGATATTTCCAAGATGATTCAATCACAATATCGGCCTTGGTGACATCAACTATTCGTTTCAGTTGTCGCACAGCCTCTGGATCAAAGAGTACACCATGTTTGTCTTGCCTGGATTTCCTCTCATACATAAGGTAGTTCTGATAGTGTTCGGTATTCAGAACGCCGTCAAAGTTAAGAAAGATAATCTTCTTCATAAGATGGGATTTAAGCATAACTCTCTACGCTTACACTTCTTGCAGTGCTTACCAATCCACACAGCATCAAATTGGTTCATGGCTTGTTCCACGATTGCAGGGTCATCGGTTAGGATGCCAGCCTCGAAGTTTCGTTTGTCTTCGCCTTTCATTCCGAAACCGGCACTAGTCAGGTTTGCGCTGCCGACATACACCTCTTTGCAGTCGAAGACAAGCATCTTGAAGTGAACGCGAGGACTGAGCACTCGTTCCAAACAATCATAAAGCACAGGGTATTTGTCAAAGTCCTCCCAAAAGTTCGGGCCAGGTTCTTTGGCGTGAATGAGCCTTACTTCCGCACCGAATTAGTTGGGCAATGAGTGCCAGGAATGGCTTTTTCTCTTTGCCCACCTCCACATAAAGGTCTTTTATGTCGACTGTGCCAGTCCAAAGAGTGTGCTTTACGGACTTCACCCGTGAAAGCACCTCCTTGTAGTTGGCGGTGTTGGAGATGTATGATAGCATACCAACTATTTTACAAGATTCATAATTTCTTTGCCCATGCGGATGATTGGTGATGAAGCATTTATATACTCTCCTGCTATTTCACCAAGTTTTGGCATTTCTTCCTGTATATTTTTGAAATGGATGGTTTGCGAAGCCAAATGTCTCCACTTGTTCCTTTTTTCGTCTCTTCTATTGCCTATAACAATACCATCCTTGCTGTATTTTGAAATTATGTCTGCAACTTGTTCTTCCATAGCATCAAGCTTTGCTTTGGTGTTCCCTTGCACTTCAAACACCATGTGAATGTGTGGAGCATATTTCGTAGAAAATATCCTATCACGGAAGAAAATGGTTAACATGACTTAATTGTTGGTGTTAGGGAAAAAGTACTTCACATAACCTCGTTCAGATTTACACGACATGCCCATGCTGTCGAGATTTTTTTGAGTTCAGAAGGTTCTGAACATTCCAAAATGCCTGAGACATAGTCCATTATGTGGGTATAAACTTTATGTATCTCGGCTATTCGTTGTGAGTTTCCAGCCTTGCTAAAGAAATCAAGGATAGATACATCTATTTGATTTGCCATATTACAAATGTTCTTATAAAATTCATTAAGCAAAAAAATGTAGTTAGTCTGAGCGTCTTTCAAATAGGGAGATATGTTTTCATAAACTTTATCCAGCAGTTCTTTATGTGTGATGGAGTATTTGTTCTCTGGAGCAATTTCAGAGGCTTTATTATAGTTTAAAAGATCATAATGATGTAGCCCCAAAACAACGGTTATGACACAGCAACCTTGCCCTAACATTTTATAAACACTGTTTTGATATAGATTTAAATCATTATCGAGCGAATGATTTACCTTATTTTCTATAATGATGGCATTTCGAGTGCTCTCATTATAAAGCAGAAGGTCAATGCGTTTATCCTCATCCACTACACATTCTCTCTTCACAGAAAAATCACGAAGAAAATCTTCACGTCCTAATAACTGCTCCAGACTTCTGATAAAGAGGTCGTTTAAGTGATGGCTTTCTTCTTCATGGAAAAAGAACTTATAAATGTCAGACCACATGTTTTCATGATGGGTCACGCCCGTTATATCCATAAGAGAACGTTCCCATTTATGAGGTTTGGGAATGCTCTTTAACCCATTAAGCCATGACTGGAGTTGTATTGTATTCATCATATTCACTTAACTACGGATGCGAATAGTTCTGAACACTCTTTTGTTGCAAATGGTTCGAACACATTGTGCCAGATATTGAGAGCAAGTTGCTTCGGGTTGAAGCTTGCCATATATAGGCATTCTTCTACAGACACGACATTATCTGTAACTCCAAAGACTGAAGCCGGAATCTGTCTTACAAAGGGATACCATGTATGGTTCTCCAGATTGTCTTCATAGCCATTTAATGGCAGTGTGTGACTCAACTCTTTCATTTTTTCATATACTTTTCGAGAGTCTGTTTCTGAAGCATACACCCATATACCTACGCCTCTTCTATGCCAAGGAGAATCTGAACGATTCCACCATTCCCATTCAATCGAAACAGCGATAAGTCTGCTTTCGTTCGGATACATATTTAGGCTCAGTTTATTTCTGTCATATTCAAAAATCCATCCTGTATCTTGTAGCTTAGAATTTGCAAGTACTTGAATTTCATTACAAAGCGAAGACTTAAGATATTTAACCAAGTCCTCCCGATAATTTGAGAGTTCAATATATGCTGACCATTTTTCGGCACTATCGAACAAGTTCATAATCTGCTTTATATTTTCCATGTTATAGAGTTTTACAGTATTCTTTATATTGGCTTAATAAGTTCCTAAGAGGTGTATTTTCTTCTGGTAATGAAGAAATGCAGTCATCTAACCAGTCCGAGACTTCTTCTTCAAAAGACCAAACAATTGGAGTTATAGGAAGGTGCTCCGGCATGGTTTCAGACAAATAAGTTGGTCTATGCAATGAATCATCAGATATATTTTTGTATTTGTTAGGGACTAAATACACAATTTTATATTCCTGATGTTTACTATAAAATTCCGGTAGCAAATCATTATCTGAACGATGAATATTCTCAAGCCAGTATCTATACAATTGATTGGGTTGGTCTCCTGCCCAATTTGATTTATTCTCAATAATTATTACACTGTGAGGGTTATACCTTTTTAGCATAACATCAACTCGTCCTGTCTCAGCAGTCGAAATCCATTCATCATTTTCTCCGTAGTTAACGTTTATTCGTTTCAGCAGCAGATTGATAAACCGATTTTCCTGCCCGTGCATAGTATGTGGGGAAAGAATAAATTGCAGTATTCTACTGTGTATTGGCTCTGTTATTCCAGTGAATTCATTCCACAGGGTAAACACATTAATGTATTTCCCTTCAAGAATGTCTTTTTGTTTTTTAGCCATAATCTGTTCGTGAATCTTTACAAAATCACGAAGTGCATCTGAATATTGTATTAATTTGTCGCTCATACTTATCTGTTACAGTATTTCTTTTGCAATCCATGCGCATGCCTCGGCATCAGCCAGTGCATGGTGATGGTTTTCTAAAACATACCCACATTCATGTGCCACGGTATGCAACTGGTGGTTTTCCAAATCGGGAAATACTTTCCGTGATGCCGTGAGTGTGCAGAGGAATGAATATTCGGGATAGTCCATCTGGTAGCAGCGGAAAGCGGCACGAAGGCAACTTTCGTCGAAAGCCTTGTTGTGCGCCACGAGGGGAAGCCCTTCGATGAGAGGGGCAATCTGCTTCCATACTTCAGGGAAAATGGGCGCATCTTCTGTATCTTCTTCTTTCAACCCATGCACTTGCGTACACCAGTAGTTATAATAGTTCGGCTCTGGTTGTATGAGAGAGTAGAACGAATCAACGATTTCTCCGTTCCTTACGATAATGACACCAACAGAGCAAACGCTGGTTCGCTCATTGTTAGCGGTTTCGAAATCAATAGCTGCAAAATCTTTCATTTCTTATTTGGGTCGTACTTGTTCCACATTCGTTTAATGATTCCTGCAATCTCTTTGCGAAGCCAGATTGGTTCCAGGACCTCCACGTCTTCGCCCTTAGAAAGCAATTCTTGGTAGAAATCAAATTCGGGACAAAGATGGAGCGTGAAGATGCTGAATTCGCCTTCTCGGTCAATTTCCTCCTGTGAGTTGTGAAGCGGTAGTGAACGGAGGTAGTTGGCCTGACCAGCCGACACTTTCAACTTCACGTACTCAATGTTGCGTTTGGTTCCTGCAATGATGCCATAGTAGTTATAGAAGAATGTCTCTGGGTCGAAATTCTCCGGCATTTTGAATGTCTGACCGTCAAGCTTCCAAATGTGGAAGATGCGGTCGATGGCATATATCATTATCTTATCATAATATGGACTGAGGGCTATCATGTACCACCGCTGTTTGAATAGCTTCAGACAGTAGGGATGGACGTTGAAGGTGTGGCTTTCATCCTTCCAATAGCTCTGGTATGTGATACGTAGCTGTGTGTCCGTCTTCATTGCATCAATAATGACGGCCAACTCATTCTGTCCCGAGGGAATATCTTCAAGCAGAATACGGTCTTTGATGGATTGGCTGTCAAGGAGTAGATTGCTCACAGATATGGTGTTTATAAGCCAATTCCGCAATCCACCTCGTTTAATCTCGTCTGCGTTCTCAATATAATAGTGGTAGCCACCTTTGCGCTCACATTCTATGACGAGGTTGAACATCTCCTCTGCGGCAATTCTCCACTTGTGGAAAGTGCGCAGAGGTATCGGGTCTTCTTCAAACTTTTCCACCCACTTTTGATTGATTTCCTCAAAAGTGATGCGACCAGCCTTGTAGATGGTTTCAACTAACCAAACGTATCTATTGATAAGGTTTTTAGCCATAATTCTCTGTTTTGATACCGCAAAGATAGTGAAGACTTGTGTAATTATGGGGCACAAGTTCCGCTTTCCTGTTTAATTTTATTTATTCCTAGTAAAAAATCCTATCCAAGTACCAAAGTCAGGCGCATTTGGTTGTTTTTTAAGCTGTCATCAACTCCATATTCCCAAGTGACTTCTGCTTCCGGGTTGATGTACTCAGACAGAAACATCTGTATCTTGGCGAGGTCGTCCATTGTCATCATGTCAGCATTATGACAATCGATAAAGAAGGTACATAGACTGTATTGCTTTAAGTCTCCGACATTTGCTCCTATCAACTGGTTGAGGATTGAAAGCATAGGGCTTGTATTTTCCAAAGGGTTAGAGAGATATGAGCCATAGAGTATGGTATTTTCTCTTTCATTTTCTCCATTCCGCTCTCGTCAAAGTCAATAATACTGTTGTCATCGTCAATGTGGTTTAACAATTCAGCAATCTTCTCTTTGTTGTCGATCTTCTTCATGATTATTCGTATTTTACATTTCTTTCAAGTTGGATATGCACTTCCAGGTCAAAATCATGCACATAGATAAGGTCATAGAGCGAGAAATAACAATGGTCGTAAAGGTTGTGGAACGGTTGTATCATGTGCAAGTCTTTTGACCATTCCCGGTCAAGTTCCTCGTTCCAGTTGTCGTTCTCGTCTTCCATGCCAATCCATTTCTCAAACGTTTCACATCCACCATGTTCAGGAGGATATTCTTTACTGCAATGTAACGACCATGCACAGCCGTCATCATAGAGAGGTTCAAAGCCTCCTTGCGTCAGAGCGTCCCATACTTGTTTGGCGGTTTCGGTTTGAAGAAGGTGGTGATTCGGGTATTCTGCACCAAGATAGATTTTTCCTTCCACCTCAAAATCACCAAAACTGTCGGTGCGATTGCAGTACTCTTCATAGGTAGTCATCACTTTGTTATAGAGTTCTGCGCAGGCTTTTCTTAATCTGTCGTTGAATGAGACAAGCAGCTGATGCATATCGCTGTCGTACACATTCAGTTCATACAGCACATTGCTTCTACAACGAAGAAGCTGCTTCATGACGTGCTTTTCTTCGTCTGTGTATCGGCAATGGTCGTTCCACAATGCAATGTCATTTTCAAGCATCTTAATCCGGGGGTCTTCAAATACCTTATATATATCCATACGCGTAGATTTGAAATTCTCATTGCAAAGATATTTTCATGGTATGCCATTCTGAGGCGTATGTTTAAAATTCTTCGATAACCTAAAATCCGCAACTAAGCCCTTCAACGTCCTTCTTGCGTGTACACGTCCACTCGTTACTGAATTTGCAGATAATTAGAATTGAAATACCCAATTCAGCCCACAACATCCCCTTACCCCACAATGCGACTTGAGGCAATACGCTACATCATACCCATAAGTTGTAGGTGTCATCCAAAATCAGTCTGGAATACATCTGCGTAAGCATTGTTATAGGTATATACATTCAGCACATACCGCCTTGATGTCCTGATCCACTTGGCTGGTACAGAGATAAACCTGAAGACAAACGCTTTTATGCGGCTTGTTGCATTGAGTCCGACCCTCTTTACGTCAAGTCTTTGGATAATAACCTTGTAAGGGCTACGGATAAGTGCTGTAAGAAGAAGGAACATAGAGTTCTCTGCCATGAAAGATTTGGGCAATCTGTTCCACCCGAAGCCATTGTTTATATCATCGAAGATACGTTCCTTTCCTCCACGAAGGTTATAGAACTCGACAATCTCTC
>CAVBFA010000125.1:0-4717 GCA_963594595.1 Oscillibacter sp.
GTCCTATAGTATATCCTTCTTTCTTCCATTTTCTATCCAACAGTAACTTCATATTCTATACAATCTTTAAATCTTGATACAAAGATATGGAATATGAATATTATAGATACCGACCTAAAGAAGTGTCTTAAATAAAATAAGCAAGACTCTTTGGTTATTGATACATTGTCCTGGAAGGAGTATCTTTGCATTGGATAAATGAAGAGTATGGAAAAGATATGGAAATATATTCATATAGGCACTGCATTGTTGATACCTATATTGACTGCTGCTCTTATACTTACAGTAAGGAGTAGGGGGAAGATTGAAAAGAGATGGAAGGAATCTACAGAGAATGTAAAGTCCTACAATGAATTGTTCAGTAGTGCTAAAGACAAAAACAGAGCCTTCAAACTGACAATAGACCAGTTGCAGTATTTCAATGATTCCATAATAAGGGAACTCAATGAAACCAGAGAATCCTTGAAGATAAAGGATTCAAAGCTAAAGAGTCTTCAGTATATGTCCTCTACTTTTACAAAGTATGATACACTCATCATTAAGGATACCCTCTTCAAGGACCCACTGGTTCAGGTTGATACTGTACTTTCTGATGAGTGGTATTCTGTCAGGATAGGATTGAAATATCCTTCTACAGTAACTGTGAATCCAATGTTCAAAAGTGTAAAGCATGTAATTGTATCTTCAAGAAGGGAGACTGTCAACCCTCCAAAGAAGTTCTTCCTGTTCAGATGGTTTCAGAAGAAACATACTGTATTGAATATAGATGTGGTGGAAAAGAATCCCTATATAAAGGAACAGAACAATAGGTATATAGAGATAATAAAATAGAAATTGCTTATTTTGATTTGTCATAGTTTAATTTTAATTTTCTCCCTCTGCTTGTTAGAAAAGCAGGGGGAGTTTTATTGTTATTCTTTGGCTTGTTTGATAAGTTGTTTCAGATACTCAATGACCTTGGCGTTGGCTTTGTTTATGTTGGTGTAATCTTTCTGAATATAAAGATCAGTAATGTCCAAGTCTGAAACATGATTAAGGGCTTCATGGATAGTATATTTGTCTATGCCAAGTTTGTTTCTTGCTATTGATGCCCAGGTATGTCTTGCTGAATAGAAATCAAAATGAGGAATGCCAAGTATATCCGCTATAGAATGGAGTCCTATGTTGATATTCTTATTGAAGTTGGAAGCATTTGCATATCTCTTATAGAAGTCAAATACTCTGGAATTTCCTTTGTATTTCCTCATAAGAGGTTTTATTATATCTGGAACCTTAATTTCTATATAAGCATTATCCAATCTTCTGTCTCTGGTCTTGGCTCTGTTGTAAGACAAAACACCATTCTTATAGGAAAAACATTCATACATATCTACAGAATTCATACCAATCAGACAGAAGGATAGTATATAGCAGTCTCTTGCCAATCCTATTCTGTTGGTTCCTTTAAAGTTAAAAACCTTGATAAGATTCTCTTCACTGATAACCCTGTCTTTTGTTTTAGGGTGATCCTTTGGTATGGTAAAGGTATCAAAGGGATTATCAGGTATGTTCTCTGGGAAAACCATTAAGGAAATCCTTATAGTCAGTAAGAAACCTGTAGTCTATAAGACAGAAAGGTAACTTACGTGAATGATGAAACTTCTCAAGAGAATTCAGCATTACTCTATAATTACCTTTTCCCTTGTTGTTGGATTTGCTTATCCATTGTTCTGCGTACTCAAAGAAATCAAGGTTTTCTCGGACACTCATTAATTGAAAATAGAGCCATTCTATATCTTTGTCACATATTGCAGAGGACTCTTCCAAGGTACACAGCTTTTCTCTCAAAGACTCCATTCTGTCATTAAGGGTCTTTAATACGTCTGGAGATTTGATATTTCCCCTTTTTGATATATTGTCATGGGTAATTATAATGTTTGTGGGTATTCTTTTTCTTTGACCCTTATGGGAAAGAATTATGGAAATACCCCTTGATTTATCTCGTTTTAGACTTCCTAAAATATATGATATTGTAGCCATATTTTCCTTGATTTTTTGGTTGCAATTTTTTTACAGTCCGTCCAATATGGTGTATTGTTTTATTGTCTGAAGAGATATTCAGAAATCTTATACAAACAGTGTGATATGTCTTGAATCCTTCATGAAAGATTTTCGTAAGATGCTGGAATACAATGCGTTGGATGAAGGAATAAGGAGAATTGAAGTGTGGGGAATATTATGATGATGAGAGCGATAAACGGGGCTCGAACCCGCGACCCCCAGCTTGGGAAGCTAGTGCTCTACCAACTGAGCTATTATCGCAAATCTTTTCCCATGTGTTTATCTTCTGTTTAATCGCTATGGAGCCGATACCGGGACTCGAACCCGGGACCTACGCATTACGAATGCGTTGCTCTACCAACTGAGCCATATCGGCTGATTAAACACCCGGAACAGGGCACTGTTCCGAACAAGTGGTGCAAAGGTAACAATTATTTTCTGACGAGCAAAATCTTTTGTCGCTTTTCTATTCTTTTTTTGAGTTGTCGAGAACTTTTTTCAGATATTTTCCCGTTATGCTGTTTTCGCATGCCGCCACCTCTTCGGGAGTGCCGTAGCATACGAGCTGTCCGCCCTTGTTTCCGCCGTCGGGACCGAGATCTATCACGTGGTCGGCATATTTTATCACATCCATATTGTGTTCTATCACTATGATACTGTGGCCACGCTTTATCAGCTGGTCAAACGAATTGAGCAGCTTCTTGATGTCGTGGAAGTGCAGACCTGTCGTCGGCTCGTCGAAGATGAACAGTGTGGGGTCAGCCTTTTCCTGTCCGATGAAATAAGCCAGTTTCACTCTCTGGTTCTCTCCGCCGGACAGGGTGGAGGAGTTCTGTCCGAGTTTGATATATCCCAGTCCGACGCTCTCCAGCGGCTTCAGTCTCTTCACGATGTCCTTCTGGTTGTTTTCCGTGAAGAATTCTATTGCTTCGTTGACTGTCATGTTGAGGATGTCGTCGATGTTTTTTCCGGCAAATCTCACTTCCAGAATTTCCTTTTTGAAGCGTTTGCCGTGGCAAGCCTCACATTCCAGCTCCAGGTCGGCCATAAACTGCATCTCCACCGTGAGCACTCCCGTTCCCTTGCATTCCTCGCATCTGCCGCCTTCGGCGTTGAACGAGAAATATTTTGATGAGAATCCCATCTGCTCTGCCAGCGGCTGTTCGGCGAAGAGCTGGCGGATGGCGTCGTAAGCCTTGGTGTAGGTCACGGGGTTCGACCTCGTGCTCTTGCCGATAGGATTCTGGTCCACCATCTCCACGTGTTTTATCGCCTTTATGTCGCCGAATATCGATGAGTATTCTCCCGGCATGTCAGCCACTTCGTCGAGCTGTCGTTTCAGGGCAGGGAAGAGTATGCCCTTGACGAGCGAGGATTTTCCCGATCCGCTCACTCCCGTCACCACCGTCATCACGTTGAGCGGGAATTTCACTTCTATGCCCTGCAGGTTGTTCATTCTCGCTCCCTTTATGCCTATGAAGAGGTTCCAGCTGCGTCGGTTGGCAGGCACTGGTATGCGCTCCTCGCCGAGCAGATATCTGATGGTGTGGCTTTCGGGATATTTCTTTATCGTGTCGCTTGTTATCTTCTGCGGGTCGCCTTCAAACACCACCTTGCCTCCGAGTCGTCCGGCATCGGGACCGATGTCGATGAGATGGTCGGCAGAACGTATGATGTCTTCGTCGTGTTCCACCACCACCACCGTGTTTCCCAACGCCTGCAGGTCTTTCAGCACGTTTATCAGTCTGAAGGTGTCGCGGCTGTGCAGTCCGATGCTTGGTTCGTCGAGGATATAGAGCGATCCCACCAGACTGCTTCCGAGCGATGTGGTGAGGTTGATGCGCTGGCTCTCTCCGCCGCTCAGCGTGTTAGACTGTCTGTTCAGTGTGAGGTATCCCAATCCCACTTCCACGAGGAATCCCAGTCTGTTTTTTATCTCCGTGAGCAGTCGTTTGCCCACGGCGGCATCGTGGTCGTTGAGGCTCAGTTCGTCAAACCATTTCTTCAGGTTCTCCACGGGCATGTCCACGAGGTCAGAGATGCTCATTCCCTGTATCCTCACGTAGTTTGCCTCCTTTTTCAGTCTTCTGCCGTGGCATTCCGGACATACCGTTCTGCCGCGGTATCTGCTGAGCATCACTCGGTATTGTATCTTGTACTGGTTTTCTTTCAGCATCTGGAAGAAGTCGTCGATGCTCACCCTGTCGTATTTGTCTCTGCTTTTGTCGGATGGCAGACCATGCCACAGCCAGTCTTTGTGCTTCTGCGACAGTTTGTAGTATGGTTCGAAGATCGGGAACTTGTCTGTTGCCGCTCTTCTGATGAATTCCTTTTTCCATTCGCCCATTTTCTCTCCGTGCCAGCACTGCACGCATCCGTCGTATACGCTGAGCGATGAGTCTGGAATCACGAGTTTCTCGTCGATGCCGATCACCATTCCGAATCCCTCACACATGGGGCAAGCCCCGATGGGGGAGTGGAAAGAGAACATGCCGTCGCTCGGCTCTTCGAATGTCATGCCGTCGGCTTCGAAACGAGTTGAGAAATCATATACTATGTTTGCCGGCATGATGGCGATCCGGCATGCTCCGTCGCCCTCGTAGAAAGCCGTCTCCACCGAGTCTGTGAGTCTCGACAGCGTGTCGTTGTCGCTTTCCCACGCCATGCGGTCTACCAC
>CAVBFA010000125.1:4727-10769 GCA_963594595.1 Oscillibacter sp.
GTCTACCACTGTCCAGATGTTTTCGTCCTTTATGTTCTCGTCCAGTTTGTCGTCGTTGAGCAGGTCGTCGATACGCTGGAAGTCGCCTTTCACGAACACTCGGGTGTATCCCTGCTGCATGATCATCGTGAGCTGCTGGGAGAGAGTGCGGTCGGCGATTCTCACCACAGGCGAGAGCACCACGAAGCGCGTGCCTTCAGAGAAGGTCTTCACCTTGTTTATCACGTCCTCCACGGTGTGTCGTTTCACCTCGTTGCCGCTTATCGGCGAGAAGGTGTGTCCGATGCGTGCGAAGAGCAGTCGCAGGTATTCATAAATCTCCGTGCTTGTGCCCACTGTGGAACGAGAGTTTCTGGAAATCACTTTCTGTTCTATGGCTATTGCCGGTGGCAGTCCCTTTATGTAGTCGCATTTCGGTTTGCTCATCCTTCCGAGAAACTGTCTGGCATATGCCGAGAGGCTCTCCACATACCGTCTGTGGCCTTCGGCATATAGCGTGTCGAAAGCCAGTGATGACTTGCCGGAGCCTGAGACACCGGAAATCACGATAAACTTGTTTCTTGGAATTTCCAACGATACATTCTTCAGGTTGTTCACCTGTGCGTTCTTTATATAGATGTTGCCACTCATTATCCTTGTTGTGTATAGTAAGATTGTGATTTCCTGCAAAAATAACTCTATTTCTTGATATGACAAAGTGTTTGCGTGTTTTAACTCCAATTTTCAGCAAGAGGGAGTGCAGACTTGCAGTTTGTAGGATTGATGGTCTTGCGGATGATGGATGTTGTTTGGAATGGACAAAAGCATAAAAAGAGGGCGATCAATTGACCGCCCTCAACCAACACAAAAACTAAACTAGACTTAATTAGACAATCGGTACTTTCACAAGCACCCGCTTGTCGATTGCAAATATACTGCAAATATTTGAATGCCAAAACAATTATGGCAGTTTTTTTTAATCAGAATAGTTAAAAATTATAATTTTGTTGTTTTATTGTACAAAAATTGGTCTAAAATCACCATTGCCGCCATTGATTCCACTATCGGAACCGCTCTTGGCAACACGCAGGCGTCGTGTCTGCCGCTTGCCTTGAAGGTAGTGGGATTGCCGTCTTTGTCGATGGTTTCCTGTTCCTGAAGCAGTGTGGCTACAGGTTTGAATGCCACCCGGAAGAATATGTCGTTGCCGTTGGAAATTCCGCCCTGTATACCTCCGCTGTTGTTAGACCGCGTCTTTATCTTTTCGTCTTCGGGATAGAAAATGTCGTTCATCTCGCTGCCGCGATGCGTCACACCCTCGAATCCCGATCCGAACTCTATTCCCTTCACGGCGTTGATGCCGAGCATGGCATATCCGAGCATGGCGTTGAGCTTGTCGAATTCCGGTTCGCCGATGCCTATCGGACAATTCTTTATCACACACGTCACCGTGCCTCCGATGGTGTCGCCACAGCTCTTCACTTCGGCGATGAGGCTCTCCATGAGTTTTGCCTTCTCTGCGTCGGGACATCTCACGATGTTGCTCTCCACCTTTGTCAGGTCATACCTGGTGTAGTCGTTGTCGAGAGCAATGCTGCCCACCTGCGATGTGTATGCCACTACTTCCACTCCGATCTTCTTCAGAGCCAGCTTTGCCAGCGCTCCTCCCACACATCTGCTTATGGTGATGCGTGCCGAGGATCTGCCGCCGCCGCGATAGTCTCTTATGCCATACTTGTTATAATAGGTGAAGTCGGCATGCGATGGTCTGAACAGGTCGCGCATGTTGTCGTAGTCAGCGGAATGCTGGTTGGTGTTTCTCACGATGAAACCAATAGGGCATCCCGTAGACTTTCCCTCGAACGTGCCGCTCAGAATTTCCACTCTGTCGGCTTCGTCCCTGCTTGTTGTCACGCTGCTCTGTCCGGGCCGGCGCCTGTCGAGTTCGCTTTGGATGAAGTCGATGTCGATGTCGATGCCGGCAGGCAGACCGTCTACCACTCCTCCCACGGCTTCTCCATGGCTCTCCCCGAAAGTCGTAAGTGTGAATATGTTGCCGAAAGTGTTACGCATGTGTCTGGTGATATGTTTCCAAACGGTCATCAGGATGTAATCCCAAAACAATGTGATATTCTACAACTGCTTGTGGTATTTCTGATGACCGTCTGGGGGATATTGTCAAATTCTTCTGATTAGTGGCAACCGCCGCATCCGCCTTCATTGCTGCCACAGTCGCCGCCGCAGTTGCAGTCGCCTCCACATTCACCACCGCAGCCGCTGCATCCGCCACCGCTCAGATGGTTGATGATGGTCTGTATCTCCTCGTTTGTGGCCTCTCTTGCCTCAACGATAGAGCCGACGAAGTGCAGATCCTTGCCAGCCAGAGGGTGGTTGAGGTCTACTGTCACCTTGTCGTCGCCGATTTCCAGCACCTTGCCGAGGAAACGCTGTCCGTTCTCGTTCTGCAGCGGAATGATGGCATCCTTGTATATATTATCGGTGTCGAGCTTGCCGTCGATGCAGAACATCTCCTTGTCGAGGTTCAACACGCGTTCTGCCTCATGCTCTCCGTATGCCTGCTGCTTGGTGAGCGTGAAGTCGAAGTCGTTTTTCTGCTCGTCGTTGAGAGCCACGATGGTATTCTCGAAGTCGTCGAGAGCCAGTCCGAATCCGCTCAAGAACTGGAATGGCTTTTCTGCTGTTGCCTCTTCTACCATTGTCTCTGTGCCGTTCTCATTTGTATAAAGCTTGTAAGCTACGGCGAAATACATGTTTTTCTTATTTTCCATTGTCGTATATATAATTGTTTTTTTTGTCTGTATGAGATGTTTCTTATGAAGTGTCTTTTAATCTGTTTCTATTTTGCAATAGCCGCTATTGTTCATTGAAAAAATCCACTCTTCTGAAAAATCAGAATCCATGCCAGCCCTGATGACCGTTTGGGGCTAATCAGGGCAATGCAGTATGCAAAGGTAATGTAAAAAAACGATTTTGCGAGGGAAATGTGTATTTATTTACATTTCCAGGCATCAGACCTCAGCTGCGAAACCATGTTGCTCGTCGGTTTCCCAACCTTTTTTGCAGACAGGGTGACGTTTGCGAAATGTTGATAATTTGTATTTAAATCGCTTTCTTGTAGCATTGTTTTTTTGAAATGTATTACCTTTGCATAGGGTAATGCCAATCGGGTGCATAATATCGTCCGGATGTTATGCAGAGGTGAAGCATGCCTTTGCAAAACTTGTTTGTATACAAAATA
Organism: Oscillibacter sp.; assembly: GCA_963594595.1. Lineage (GTDB taxonomy): Bacteria > Bacteroidota > Bacteroidia > Bacteroidales > Bacteroidaceae > Prevotella. The sequence continues at coordinate 7,966 of CAVBFA010000125.1, forward strand.
GAATTCTATGAAAAAACTTATCATTGCATGTATGGCGCTGCTCTGTTCGATGGTGGCAGACGCCGTGGAGATAGAACCGGGAGTGAGCCAAAAGCTCGCCGTGCAGCGGAGGGCGGCAGTCGGCAATCTGTGTTACGACCTGAAGTTCAGGATTCCCGCTTCGCGTAAAGAAAAAGTGAGCGGCACTGCCGTAATCAAGTTCACGTATAAGAAATGCGGCGATGACCTGCAGCTCGATTTCCAGGGAGCCGACGGACAGTATGGCGGCGTGGTGACAGTGAACGGCAAGAAGAGGCGTGCCGAATGGCGCAGCGAGCATATCATACTGAAAGAGAGCTGGTTGAAAAACGGTGAGAATGCCGTTGATGTGGCGTTCACCAGCGGCGACAAGTCGCTCAACCGCAACGACGACTATCTCTACACGCTCTTCGTTCCCGACCATGCCCGTTCGGTATTCCCATGTTTCGACCAGCCGGACCTCAAGGCGGTGTTCAAGCTGAAACTCGATGTGCCGGAAGGGTGGGAGACGGTGTCGTCGGTCACCGACCAGCTTATCCCCACATACCTCTTCTCCTTCGTGGCAGGAAAGTTCAGCGTCAAGAAGGCAGAACGCAGCGGCCGTACCATCAAGGCACTCTATAGGGAGACCGACCCCGACAAGGTGGCGCAGCTCGACAAGGTGTTCGACATTGCCGACCACTCCATAAGGTGGTTTGAAAGATATACCGGCATACCCCTCCCTTTCAGCCAATATAATATGGTGGTGCTCCCCGGATTCCAGTTCGGCGGAATGGAACATCCCGGTGCGATACAGTTCACCGACCACGAGATATTCCTCGGCAAGCACCCCACACCAGAGGAGGAGCAGACACGTCTGGAGCTGATAGCCCACGAAACGGCACACATGTGGTTTGGCGACATGGTGACCATGCGCTGGTTCAATGACGTGTGGACAAAAGAGGTGTTCGCCAATTTCCTTGCGGCAAAGGTAGCCAGGGAGCAATACCCAGATGTGAACCACGACCTGAACTTCCTGCGCATGTATCAGGCGAGGGCTCTGTCAACAGACCGTACTCCCGGCACGCATCCCATACAGCAGTCTCTCGACAACCTGAACCAGGCAGGATTGCTCTATGGCAACATCATCTACTGCAAGGCACCCGTCATGATGCGCAAGCTGGAGCAGCAGATGGGAGAGGAGGCGCTGAGAGACGGACTCCGCCAATATCTCCATCAGTATGCCTATGGCAATGCTACATGGGACGAGCTTATCGACATCCTCGACAGCAAAGCGCCGCAGTGTGGCATCAGACAGTTTAGCGAGACATGGGTGAAATGTGGCGGTATGCCAACCGTGTCGGCAGACTGGAAAGACGGCAGACTCATAGTGAAACAGGAAGATCCGCAGCATCGCGGACTCGTATGGCAGCAGCAGTTCAATGTGCGTCTCGACTTTGCCGATGGCAATGGGGGAGTGAAGAGCGAGTTCGTTCCCGTAGACATGCAGAGCGGTACCGTGGAGATAGAGACAGGCGGGAAACCGCAGAACATATTGCTGAATGCTGATGGCAGAGGATACGGACTGTTTGTGCTCAACGACCGTTCCGGCAAACCGCTCATGACAGCGGATGCCGCCGACACCACGGCGCTGGAAGCACCGGCTGACGAACTGCAGCGTTTCGCCCTCGCCATGACTCTCAACGAGAACTTCCTTGCCCACAGGATAGGAGCCCGTCAGTATGCCAATACCATGAGGCAATGGATAATGAAAGAAAATAACGCCATGATAGCCTCTCAGCTTGCCGGTTATTGGAATAACGCCATCGACAGGATGGACAGTGAAGACCGCAGCATAAACGAGAAGATGATGTGGGCAGAATACAGGCGTAACGCCATGCCTTCGGTGAGACAGCGTCTCGTCCGTCTGCTTTATGCTTCATGTCAGGGTGGCGAGATAGCCGACTCTTTATATATGGTGTGGAAAGGCAGCACCGACAAGCTGCTCAACAAGAACGACTACAACGGCATGGCTTACCGTCTGGCAATAATGATGCCCCAGAAGTGTGACGAGATATTGGCGGAGCAGCGCAAGAGACTCTCCAATGTGGATGAGTTGAGGCAGTTCGACTTTGTCAGCCGTGCCTGCACACCAGACACCGATAAGCAGCAGGCACTGTTCCAGTCTGTCCTCAAGGCAGAGAATCGTCAGCCGGAACCCTGGACGGCATCGCTCCTCGCCTTGCTCAACGACCGCACGAGGGAACCTTTCAACAACAGATACATCACTCCCGGACTTGATGCTCTGATCGACGTGCAGCGCACGAGCGACATATTCTTCCCCGGCTATTGGCTCGGTTCGCTGCTCGGCGGACATCGCAGCAGTGAGGCGGCAGAGATGGTGAAGGATTTCGTGCGTCAGCATCCAGGCTATCCTCAGAAGCTGATGAACAAGCTTAACGAGAGTGCCTTCTGGCTTCTGAACAGATAATAATAAATCCATCCATAAATTCCCCCTGGCGTGGGGAACAGAACCCCCTAATGTGGGGTTTCTGTTCCCCACGCCAGGGGGAATTTTCGGCTTATGCGGTTTACCTCAAACGAAGATGCAGAATTGCGAGTACTTGGTGTTCTGATAATGTGACGAATTGCGGCGTTCTTCAAATTGTGTTTGTCGGCAAAGCCAGAGATGTTGGAGGTGTGTGGCGGGGATAATAAAAAAAGTTCTGAAACAAAAATCGTTTCAGAACTCCTTGAGGTACCTAGCAGAGTCGAACTGCTCTACACGGTTTTGCAGACCGTTACCT
>CAVBFA010000126.1:0-10645 GCA_963594595.1 Oscillibacter sp.
ATTTGAGTAATATGTTTTTGTCCGCTCTGATTTCGGTTTCAGACCCTTGCGTCGTTAAAAATGACTTTGATCTTTTTTGCAACTTTTGCATAGCGGTAATGACGGTGTTGGCAAATAATTGGGGCGTGACATACGGCACTGCTAATGTAGTACTTTTTGTAATATTGATGCCCTTGATTATTGTGTTGTTTTTTGTGGCGGCATTATTCAAACGAGAAAATATGTTCGCAAAGATATGTTTTTATTCCGGCATTGTCATTACGATAGCAATAATCATATCGTTGATGATAGCCTTTGCTGATACAATATTAACCGTAAAAGATTAGAATTATGAAATATCTTGTTTCGTTTTTTCTTTTGATATTTTTATTTGCTTGCAATGGTAACAAAACTTCTATAAAAGAGAACCCATGGATCAAAGCATGGCTCAAAGAAGATGAGTCTTGGCGCTCTATTCAAACTATAGTCGCTCATGATGAGCAAGATGCCATTGTGGGCAATTTTACAGGCAAGGGGATAGACATCTTGTATGTAGAAAAAGTCGTGGAAGACTTTGATCTCTTGTCTATTGGGCATGGCTGTAGGTATTACATTGCATCTCCAAACAAAAATATTCCCAAAATAGAAATCTATGGTATTAATTATGCTCCTCCAAAATTAGTAAATGAAGGGGATTTAGATGGTAATGGTACATGTGAGGTCGGGTATCTTCCTACTTGGGATTGCAGCCAATGGCGAACATATAGTATTTTTACTCTTCGTAACGGTGAGTGGAGAAACTTGATTGATGGTAATTATTTGAGTACATGTATGGGATTCAGACATTCAGGAATTGAGGTTGCTGAACCTGGGCTGGCAAAAGGCACCGTGCTTGTTCATTATTTTATTGATTGGGATCAGGAGGATGTGAAAGATACGATAGTAAAGCCAACTTTTTCAAGGATAGATGTGGATGATTAATGGAAAGTTGCCTGATTTCTTTAAGAAATTAGGCAACTTTCGCATAGAAATCAGGCAACTTTCTATTTCTCCTCAATATCACAATACAGCAATTCCCCACAATTTTCCCTTACCTCTTCAAATATCTCGATGCAGCGTTTGCGTGATATCTTGTTTTTTGTGCCCACGGCAATAAAGTCTGAGAGGGTGGGGCGGCCTGTATTGTTGACCGACGTGGCGTGTTCGCCATTGTATCCTTCGGAACAATGTGTCAAGTCGTATGCCGGAGCGAGATGCCATTGCCATTTCTTTAGTGTGTCGTAACTGACGAAAAAACTGAAGTTTTTGCAGTGGTCATCTTTGTTCTCCGTGAGATAGTTGAATACCATACGACGGTACAATTCTTCAACATCCTCCTTGGATTGAGTCAGATAGCCGGTGAGTGCCAGAAGATTGATGTAGTCAAGCACAGGAGCTGAGAGTGAAATACAAAGCAGACCTCCGGCTGTGGCGGTATGAATCCTTTCGCCGTTGTCGGTCAAATCAAAACGGCGTGAGGCAAAATACCTGCCGTCAACAAGTCGGAAATCTGGCACCGATATTCCGCAGCGCTTTGCCGTTTCGTTGTATAAAAATTCAGTCTGCCCCATATCTTGTGGGTCGTAAGTGTGTCGGAATTTTATCAGCCAATGTCCGTCTTTGTCGCTGAAGATAGCTTTTGGTCTGCATCCGCCGCTGTTTCCGCTGTTATAAAGTAAAAGTCCGGCATCTGTATCCTGCTGCTCCCTTAATACTTCGAGGGCTTTTTCCTGTAGCATGTCCCAATCCGTTATCTCTTCATCATTCTCAAATGTTGTTGTAGGTTCGTATGTCAGCGCACCCATTCCGTTCTTTCCAACTAAACTTAGTCTGTCCAAAACAGAGAGATTGAAATCATTTGTTCCTTGTCTTAATAAGGCTTTATGCATGAGATAGCGTCCGTAGCCGTCCGGCAGACTGTCTTCGAAAATACCAAAATTACCGCCAAACGGATTGCGCTTTGCTGTAAAAAGACCGTTTTTTAGTGGCAGCTCCAGTGGTGAGATGCTGAATCCGTCGAGAAGCCAAGTATTGTCGTATTCAAAGACACATGTCTTCCTGTCGGCAGAAAGTGTTAGGGTTCCTACCTTTCTGTCGTGATATTTTACTGTCAGCGAGTCAATCTTTTCCATTCCTGTATGCTTTCTTTTTGTTCTGGTTCCGTTTTATCTGTTGCAGTTCCTCCATTGTCTGATATTTCGGTTCGGAGAAGATGTTTTTAATCTCGTGTGTATAGCCGAGAGTCATGGCTATGGATATAAGATTCTTTAGCGATATCAGTCCCTTCTGTTCAAACCTGATTATGTTGCTCACGGCAACGCCCGACTCTTCGGCAACTTGCTCTCTCGTGAGATTCTTCTCTATGCGTCGCTTTCTGAAATCATTTGCCATGTCGTGTGCTATCTCGTCAGGATTGTTATGTATGTAATTGTCGAGTATAGCTAATATATTGTTTGTTTCTTCCATATTGTGATATATAAAGCTAATATATTATCTGTTGCAAAAGTAATATAAAAAACTTGGAAAAGCAAAATTAAAGATATTATTTTGCTTTTCCAAGCTATACCTAACGACCGATTTGGGATAATAGAGGTTATTTGGCAAACAGCTTGCCAATCAAGTTGAGCAGATTCTTTACAGTCTCCTTGCTTTCAACAGGAATCTTAATCGAAGTCTCTCCAGTCTTCTCGTCCTTCTCCGTTATTGAATCAACGAGTGCTGTCGTTGCTTCGGGCGATTTCAGAGTCTCAGCCAATCCGGATAGGAATGATATGCCTTGTTCCACAAGTTCTTTAGGCTGTGCCGTCTTGTGGGATTTTGTATATGGCTCGTTGTCAAAAGACTCGTCCATGGCAGTCTGTCTGTCGTCTGTTGTGTTTCCGTCCGGCAAGTCTTCTGCGGTATACGGCAAGTCTTCTGCGGTATAGTCATCTTCAGGTGTTGTGTTGTTTCCTTTTGTGGCTTCCTCATTATCTTCAGCTGCGACAATAGCTTCTGCCGTCGAGGTTGCGTTGTCCTCATTCTCATCCGGCGTGTTGTTTTCCTCCTCTGATACGAAGCTGCTGACAGTCTCCATTATCTTGCCGAACTTGTTGTCGTCGGCAAAGATGGAATCCTCTCCGTTGTCGAGCACTCCTTCAAACATGGATGTCTTGAACTTCAGCTTGCCCACCATCGTCTCCTCGATGGAGTGGGGTGCTACAAGGTTGATTACCTGTATGTTGCTTTGTTGTCCCAACCTGTATATGCGTCCGATGCGCTGCTCAAGCACAGCCGGATTCCATGGCAAGTCAATGTTGATTATAGTGGCTGCAACCTGAAGATTCAGTCCGGTGCTTCCTGCATCGGTGGAAAGGAAAACGCGACTTTCGGCATTGTTCGTGAAGTTGTCCACCATATCCTTCCTCTTTTCCGATGGCACTCCTCCATACAGATACTCAAAGTCTATACCTTTCTTCCTCAGTTCTTTTGCCACAAGTCGGGTCATCCGCTCCCATTGGCTGAACACCACCACCTTTTCTCCCTCCTCGCAAACGATGTCGCTGATGAGGTTGATACATTCGTCCACCTTGGTGTCGTATCTCGTCTTCTGGTCCAGGATATAGCTGCTGTCGCATACCATCCTCATCTGTGATAGATGGAGCAGGAGCCTGTTGCGGTCTTTCTCCGACAGGAAGTGGTGCTTCTGCCATTTCATGACAAGCATTCTCACCTGTTGCTGCCATTCGGAGTGCATCGCCATCTGCTCTTTTGTCATAGGCACGAAGAGGTTCTTGTCAATCCTGCTTGGCATCTGCAGCTTAACGTCCTTCTTGCGCCGTCTGATAAGAATGTCGCTCAGTTGTTTTCCTATATTGTTCAGTCCTTTGTAACCTAATATCTTGCCAGTCTCGTCGCTCACGATATGTTCTTCCTTGAACTTGTAATACGGTGCGAGTCGGAAGTTGTCTGCAAACTCAACGATGGAATACAGTTCGTCGAGCTTGTTCTCCAGCGGCGTGCCAGACAAGATTACGGCATAGTCAGATTCTATTTTCCTTGCCGCCCTCGAAATCTGTGTATTCCAGTTCTTCAACCGTTGCACCTCGTCCATGATGAGCATATCGGTCTGTAGTTTTCCGAGAATCTTGATGTCGTTGCATGCGCTGTTGTACGACACAATCTTGTATGTCTCCTTGCGGCAGTATGCCTCTTTCCTTTTCTGGTGTCCGCCTTCAATCACGTATACGTCAGCATCCGTGAATTTCTTTATTTCGCTTCTCCATTGGTATTTCAGCGAAGTGGGGCAGAGTATGAGTACAGACTCTATGAGTCCCTCTTTCCTCAGCAGTTCGGCAGTACCGATAGCCTGAATGGTCTTTCCCAGTCCCATCTCGTCGGCAATAATAGCCTTGCCGGCTTTTGCAGCGAAGCGTATTCCCTCTTTCTGATATGGATAAAGGTTGGCATTGAGCAGAGCGTCAAGCTCCTCGTCACCGTAAGTCGCTACGATATCCTTCCTTGCCTTTCTCGCCCTGAAGTCAAGAATGAAGTCAGCAGCATCTTTATAGCATCTGAATGTGTCGCTGATTCTCTTTGCCTGGTTCAGAAAGTCGCCGAAGGTGTAGAAGGCAGACTCCTTCAACACAGAGTCCTCGTCGAAATAATCCTTTGCCAGCTTCTCGTATTCTTCCTTGTTGTCCGCTCCGATGCGTATCTTCACGCAGCGTTCCCCTCTGTATGAAAGATATACCGACGTGTATGGCGGAATCTCTCTGTGAACTCGATATTCCTTTCTCGTTCCCAGCCATTTCTTCACAGCTTCAATGTGCTTGCATGTTCCCAGCCTTGATGTCTTGAAGTCCCAGCAGGAGCAATAGTTCCATTCGCTGTTTGCCCCTCGGTATACCACCTTGTATTCATTGGCAGTCAGGGGATTGCTTACCATATATTCTCCTGGACATAGCTCATCGTCCACACAGCGAATCCTTAGTTTGGCAGGTTCCGCTATTTGTCTTCTGAGCTTCACCTGCCATTCTTCCATCGACAGGTTGTCTGGCTTTATGATATGCGAAACCTTGGCTTTCTTCTTGCCGGCTGTTTTTCTCTTCCTTTTATCTTTATTCTCCTTTGTTGTCATATCTTTTTTAATGTCTTTTATCGGGTTCTTTAGCCACTCCTATATGGAAAGTTATCTGCAAATACTTTGCAAACGAGCGCAAAGAGGGTTTTCTCTCAGTTTGCCGAGTGCAGCTAAGTATTATGCAAATACTTTGCCAACGAGTGCAAAGAGAGTTTACTCTCAGTTTGCCGAGTGCAGCTAAGTATTATGCAAATATAGCATAAAAATGCGATTAAGTTAGCGAAGCAGGGCTTTATTCTCACTTTCTTGTGTTAGAATTTCATCCAAAGCTGTAATTTGATATAGTATTCCTATGTAATACAGGAGTAATCTCTGTAAGATTACAAGAATAAGTCACATAGATACGACACGAAAACTACAGGGTTAGGTGGAATAAAAAGCGTGTTTGTTGTTTTTATATTATGTCTTTTGCTAGAAACTTGAATAAGAATATTATCCTTGAAGAATCATATTAGAGAGGAAATCGGTAACTTTGTAGCACGAATAAATAATAATGTATGATAACATCAAAGACAGTTCATTCCTTCCAACTCAGTCAGCAGGAAGGACACACGCTCCTTACGGCACAGGAATATCCTTGGAGCGTGTTGCAGGTGGTGCCTACTACTCCGGCTGATTTTGAGAAAACGAAGGCAATTCTGGAGAAGCGGGGAATGGTGGCTCACCATGATACCGACCGCACATTCTGTATTATCCATTTGTCGAGCGGCGATCATGACGGGCAACACCCCGAACGGCATATCACCATCACTCAAGACAATCACATGCAGTTTATCAATGACCTAAAGGACACGATGGCACAGGCGGCTGTGTGGTATAAGACGAACGTTATAGACACTCTGTTGTGATTAGCTCAATAATAAATACATCTGTTTGAATTACAACAATCGATCACATGTGTGGATATGCGATTTTTAGAATTGTCGGCACAATACAATCATTTGTCAGCCGTTTCTAAAAAAAAGATACTTACATGTGGTCGTGTAACGTACTTTCAATGATGTCAAATGAATGAAACCGTTCAGTCATCCCTCGTCCACTCCCAGTCCGAATAGGGCGAAATCCCCTTTCAGCGGGTCGTCGGGGAATATCTTGAGCATGGTGTCGGTAAGCCGGCGGGCGGTAGACATTGATGCCGTGCGGCTCTGCAGCAGATTCATGCGCTGCGCCTCCTGCACCACATGCGTGTCGAGCGGCATGATAAGAGTGCGGCGGTCTATGATGTCAGCCCACAGGCCAAGGTCTACGGGTGAGTCCGTGCGCACCATCCATCGCAGGAACATACACACCCTTTTGCAGGCCGACGATGTGTTTTTAGGGACAATCTTGCTTGCTCCATAGGCAGAGAAGAAACGGCAGATGGCGTCAACCGCCTCTAACCCCGTGGAGGCATTCCTCCTTACGTATTCCTTCATGCTTCCGTATTCCGTCAGCATCGTTTGATATGCCGATAGCAGACTGCACATGTCGTGACAGGTGTAGAGCCGGTAATAGCAGTCGGTGGAGTCGGGAAGACAGGTTTTCCATTCGCCGTGGCGCACCCACTGGTCTACATCACCTCTTGCGGCATCGAGCAGAAACTGTATTTTCGGAAAGAACTGTTTCCTTGATCCATAGCTAAGACATGAAGCGATGAAAGCCATAGCCTCCCTGTTTGCCTCGCTCTCCACTTTGTGCATGAACGAACTCGGGTCGGCAGGCAGGAAATCCTTTGTCTCGTATTTCTGCGCGAGACACATTATCCTTTTTCTTGTTTCCTCTTCAATGATGAAATCAGTCATTTGTCGTGATATTGTTTGTGGTTGCAAAGGTAATTATTATTATTTGTCCATGACGTCATAGGCTATATAATTCATTATTTGTGGGTATTTTAATCGTCATAATGCAAAAATATGTCTTTCAGGCTTGTTTTATTTTGAAATAAATTGTATTTTTGCAGAAACTAAAACGTTATCGATTATGAGGAAGATTTATTATATCATTTTTGCCTTAGGGTTTATGAGCATGCCGGTGGTAGCCCATGCCGATCCGGCTATTGAGATAATAGAGACTGACTATGACGGCCAGAAGGGCGGCATTTCGCTTCGCGTCATATCCGACGGTAACGGTCAGACGCGATTGCGTATTACCAATGCTAATGGTCAGACTCTGTCTATCTACGACGTGTCGGGAGCTCCTGTCAAGCGGATAAAGGTTGACGGAGTGGACAAGACCTATGAGCTGAATCTCCGCAAGGGATGCTACATTGTCAAAGTGGGCAATGTGGTGCGCAAAGTTTCTGTCAGCTGACACATGATATTCTTTTGATAAGATTCTAAGATTACGTGTAAACGGATGTAAAGCGTTGGACCAGTTCGGTTACCAACGCTTTTCCTGTATTCTGGGGCAGGTTTGTTTATTCTTGGTACAATGAATCTGTTTTAATATCCATATTCCTGTTTTCAGAATTCAGCCAACTCTTACCTTCAATTACTGAATCTGCCACTATTCTAAAGTCAGTCTCTTTATGAAAGCCCAGCAGATTCTGTGCGTCTTGCCCTTCTTTGATAGAGAGCGCACGATGTACATGCCGTCAGGAATGTCTTTGACGGAAATCTCCTTGTTGTACGCTTTTGTAGTGAAAACCACGCCAGTAGCGGTTTCGAAAATCACGTATTGAGCGTCGAGAGTAGACGGCTTTGCAGGCAATGTCAGTCGGTCGCCGTCGTTTCTTATCAGCATAGCGTGCTGTAATTCGTCTTTGGCAGACAGGTCGCAGTAGGATTGCAGAGCGTCGCTCTCCTTTCCGTATCTGTCCATTGCCGTCACGGCATAATGTCTGAACACGTTAGATTCCGGCACCGTCACTCCCGGATTCTTCACTCGCATTGCCACGATATTCCTTGCGTCAGTGATGTCGACCGGCGCTACGTCGCTGCCATACACATTATAATATATGTTGTCTCCGTTGGCAGGCTGCCTGTTCCATGAAATGTGGTCGACACCGTTTCCTTTGTTGATTTTCAGATCCGTAGGAGCCTCCGGTGCCTTATGTTCATACCATGTCATTTCAGGCACGAGGGCAGGGTAGGAATACATCTCGTTGGCAGTGAAGTCGAATATCCCTTTAGTGTTGTCGGTGAAGAATTTGTTTCGGAACATTGCCGTTCCGATTCCCATCTGCCGGCAGACATTCATCTCCCTCGTTATGTCATCTAAGGGCCAGTTGGCTTCGCGTGGCGACATGAAGTAGATTCCCAGTCCGGCGCTTACAGTCTTTCCGTGGCTTCGCTCCTTCCAGTCGGCAGCAAAGGGGAAGAAGTTGTCTCCTCTGAAATACATCATAGGGTATATCTGGTCCATCCATCCCTCTTTCATCCATTTCTCCACATCCTGACAACCTTTCTCCTCGGCGTTCCATCCCCGGCTCCAGTATCTGTTCAGGTCGTTTCGCTTGCCGATAGGCGAACAACTCATCTTCAGCCATGGCTTCTCGGCTTTCACGGCATCGTGTATGCATTTCACGATGTTTGAGATGTTAGCCCGCGCCTGCTGACGAGAGATGTTCAGCTTCAGGTTCTCCGGATATCTTATATAGTCGAGGTGTATTCCGTCGATGTCGTAGTTTTTAGCTATCTCCCTGCAGATGTTTGCGATATATGTCGCCGTGGCAGTCTTCTCTGGCCTCATGAACATCTCGTCGCCCACCCTCATCAGTAGTTCCGGGTGTTTCTTTTTCAGAGCTTTATATTCTGTTCCCGTTGGTCTGCCCACGGGTATGGTTACCACCCAAGCGTGAATCTCCATGCCTCTTTTATGACATTCTTCTATGGCGAAAGCCAGAGGATCGTAGCCAGGCGACGTACCAGGGTTTCCCGATACGCATCCGTCCCACGGCTCGTAGGCAGAAGGATAAATCACTGTGCCTCTGATTCTTGTCTGCAGCAGAATTGTGTTTATGTTTGCCTTTTTCAGTTGGTCGAGCAATGCGATGAGTTCCTGTTTCTGTTTCACTATAGTCCGTGGAGTGTGAGCATAAGTCTTGGGCCAGTCCAGTCCGCCGATTGTCGTCATCCACACCGCCCTTACCTCTCTTTTGGGCGGTATGCTGCTATAGCTGTCTGCATGAAAAATCTGCGCCATAGCCATTGTGCAGATGAATAATGTCAGTGATATCGTAGTTAAAAGTCTTCTCATCGTTTTTTTTCTAATAATGTTATTTTCTGCAAAGATAGTGCAAACCGAGAGAAGAACGAAATGAATTCATTCATTTCTTCTTCCGAGGTGCCGCCTGTCTTATCTAAAGATAGTGCAAACCGAGAGAAGAACGAAATGAATTACAGCATTTTTATTCCTCTTTCACTTGTGACGAACCACGTTTCATTTTCAAGTCTACAAGCAATATTGCCGACTCTTTTTCGTCGTGTGGAGCCTCTTTGGGCCGCCATGCCACAACGAAGCGCACTGTAGCTCGTGTCACCAGATAACCTTTCATCTGCCATTGCAACATTTTTTTCTGCATATTCATAGAGAGCAGGCCGATGTCAGTTCCTGTAGAGGGCAGACTGAGATGATAATCGTGGTATGCGAGGGTGTCCCCACTTCTGAGCGACAAAATTGTTTTCTTATGTTCTCTGAAAGCTCCCAAGTTTACGTCCTTGTGCGACAACTGCAATTCTATCTCGTCAGGCATTGGATAAAGAATTGGGTCTGATATCCGTTTGTCGGCACGTATGTCATCGAAAATCTTTCCGTTGGTGTGAATCGTCAGTGATTGTCTGGTCCTGCTCATTCCTACATATAGTCTGCGCATGACATCATCGGTATAATGTTCCGGTTCGACAACAAGCATTATTACGTTGTCAAACTCTCTTCCTTTAGCCTTGTGTATGGTGCTCACCACAATGTCGGCATCGGAGACATCACAGAAGTCTTCTACGGATGACTCAAATAGGAAATCTCTCAGGTCGGTGTAGTATTTCGCTTTGTTCATCAGTTCAAACATCATGATGCATCTTTTCAGATAAGGCAGACTGTTGCTCGTGCTGTATTGTTGCAAAGTCTTCGATTTCGCTTCCTCCCAGATGTCCTCGGTAATGATAGGAGAACGTGTGGTTTTCTGCATCCGGTCGATGCATTTCACAAAATATCTCACTTCGGCGATGTTCCAAAACCGCAATCCGTCCATCGATTGTATCAGTTTGGCATTCAGCCCTTTTTCGTGGAGCAGTGCTACGGTTATTACGGCCTCTTCGTTCGTTTGCGTCAGTATGCAGGTCTTTCCCTGTCTGTTGTTCTGCAGAATGTCGTTTACGATAGGCAGGAACATATATACAGCTTTCTTTTCGCCGCTTTCCTTGTCTTGGAAGTAAGGCGGATGTTTGATGATGCTCACCATTCCCTTCTCCTCTTTCATTGAGATGATGGGAGCAGTCTTTAATCTGTAGCTGATGTTTGGTGCGAAGTCGTTCACGGCATCCACCACATGTTCAGAACTGCGGTAGTTTTCTGTCATCTCTATGAATC
>CAVBFA010000127.1:0-10592 GCA_963594595.1 Oscillibacter sp.
GTGTTGAGCTATATCACTGCTTTCCAGTATTTCACAGCTCCGCGCTTGGCTGACGGAACTTTTGCGACATTAGTACCATACAATTACACTTGGTTGCCACTCGGTAATCTTCACTTTGATTTAGGTATCCTTCTTGATCCTATTTCTGTGATGATGCTGATTGTCATTTCCACAGTTAGCTTTATGGTGCACATTTATTCATTTGGTTATATGCATGGTGAAAAGGGATTCCAGCGCTATTACGCTTTCTTGTCTCTCTTCACAATGTCAATGCTCGGACTTGTATTGGCTACCAACATTTTCCAGATGTATATGTTCTGGGAGCTCGTAGGTGTAAGCTCATATCTCTTGATCGGATTCTATTATGGATTGCATGCAGCAGTTCATGCCAGTAAGAAGGCATTTATCGTGACTCGTTTCGCTGATATGTTCTTCTTGATCGGTATTCTTATCTTCGGATATTATACAGGTTCGTTCAACTTCTCTTTCACTGGAACTGAAGTTCATATTGCAGAGGGAATGACAGCATTTACAACCTGTGATGCTTCACGTGCCGCAGCCGCAGGAGGTTTCATCCTTCCTACAGCTCTCGTGCTGATGTTTATCGGAGGTGCTGGTAAGTCTGCCATGTTCCCACTTCACATCTGGTTGCCAGATGCCATGGAGGGTCCTACACCTGTTTCTGCCCTTATTCATGCTGCGACCATGGTGGTTGCAGGAGTAGTGCAGATTGCTCGTCTGTTCCCTATCTGGATTGAATATGCTCCACAGGCAATGGAAATAGTAGTTTATGTAGGTGCGTTTACTGCTTTTTATGCTGCCGCTGTGGCATGTGCCCAGAGTGATATCAAGCGAGTACTTGCATTCTCTACGATTTCTCAGATTGCCTTTATGATGGTGGCACTCGGCGTTTGCTTGCCAGGGCATCATGGTGCAGTTCTTGACAATCATGCTCAGCTTGGATATATGGCATCTCTATTCCATCTCTTCACACATGCTATGTTCAAGGCATGTCTGTTCTTGGGTGCTGGTTGTATCATTCACGCTGTTCACTCAAACGAGATGTCTGCGATGGGTGGTCTGAAGAAGTATATGCCTATTACCCATGCTACATTCTTGATATCTTGTCTTGCCATCGCTGGTATTCCATTCTTCTCAGGATTCAGCTCTAAGGATGAGATTATCACTGCATGTTTTGAGCATTCTCAGTTTATCGGTTGGTGGATGACAGGTGTTGCAGCAATGACTGCGTTCTATATGTTCCGTCTTTACTATGGTATTTTCTGGGGCACAGAGAATAAGGAACTTCATGCTCATCACACTCCACACGAGGCTCCGCTGACAATGACTTTCCCATTGATATTCCTGAGTATAATCACTGTTGGTGTTGGTGTATTCACTACGCTTGGTGGTTTCTTGGATTGGAGCTGGGCAAGCTTCGGTGAGATAGTAAGTGCTGCAGGTACTGCATATACAGTACATTTCGCTCCTCAGGTAGCTATCACTTCTACAGTAATTGCCATTATTTCAATCGCTCTTGCTACATATATATATAAGGGTGAGAAGCAGCCGATTGCTGACAAGTTGTATAAGACATTCCCTCGTCTTCATCGTTGGGCTTACAAACGTTTCTATATGGATGAAGTCTATATGTTTGTCACACATAAGATTTTGTTCCGTTTTGTATCTCGTCCGGTTCAGTGGATTGATGAGCATATCATCAATGGTCTCATTGATTTCAGTGCATGGGGTGCAAACGAAGCTGGCGAGAGTCTCCGTCCTTGGCAGAGTGGTGATGTACGTCAATATGCCGTTTGGTTCCTGACTGGAGCTGTTGCATTAACATTAGTATTACTTAGCATATTATAAGAACGATGAGTATATTAAGTATATTTGTAGTAATCCCAGTTTTGATGTTGCTCGGTCTTTGGGCTGCTCGTGACATCAAGCAGGTCCGTACGGTGATGGTCATTGGATCATCATGTCTGTTGGCAATGTCAATTTGGTTGACATTACATTTCATTGGAGAGCGCGCTGCAGGAAACACTGAAGAGATGATTCTTCAGTCATCTACAGTTTGGTTTGCTCCTCTTCACATCAACTATGCTGTTGGTGTTGACGGTATCTCTGTAGTGATGTTGCTTCTTTCAAGCATCATCGTCTTTACAGGAACTTTCGCTTCGTGGAAATTACAACCTCTGACGAAGGAATTCTTCATGTGGTTTACATTGCTTTCTACTGGAGTTTATGGCTTCTTCATCAGCATTGACCTCTTCACGATGTTTATGTTCTATGAGGTTGCTCTTATTCCTATGTATCTGTTGATTGGTTACTGGGGATCTGGAAGAAAAGAGTATGCAGCAATGAAGTTGACTCTTATGCTGATGGGTGGTTCTGCACTTATCATCTTGGGTCTTGTTGGTATCTATTTCTTTAATGGTGCTTCAACGATGAACATCCTTGAGATTGCCCATAACAACCATATTCCCGATACAGTACAGAATGTTCTGTTCCCATTCGTGTTCATTGGTTTCGGTGTGCTTGGTGCTTTGTTCCCATTCCATACTTGGTCACCTATCGGTCACGGATGTGCTCCTACTTCTGTGTCAATGCTTCATGCTGGTGTGCTTATGAAACTTGGTGGTTACGGTTGTTTCCGTATTGCTATGTTCCTGCTTCCTCATGCGGCTCAGGATTTGGCTTGGATATTCCTTATCCTTACCACAATTTCGGTAGTATATGGTGCTTTCTCTGCATGTGTACAGACAGACTTGAAGTTCATCAATGCTTATTCTTCAGTTTCTCACTGTGGTTTGGTGCTTTTTGCACTACTCATGATGACAAAGGTATCTTGCACAGGTGCAATCCTTCAGATGCTTTCTCACGGTTTGATGACAGCTTTGTTCTTTGCCCTTATCGGTATGATATACGGCAGAACACATACACGTGATATCCGCAAGCTCGGTGGTCTGATGAAGATTATGCCATTCCTTTCAGTAGGATATGTCATTGCTGGTCTTGCCAACCTTGGTTTGCCTGGTTTCTCTGGCTTCATTGCCGAGATGACAATTTTCACAGGTTCATTTGAAAATCCAGACACATTCCATCGTTGCTGTACGATAATTGCAATCACATCAATTGTTGTTACCGCGGTTTATATCCTGCGTACAGTAGGTTTCATTCTGTTTGAGAAAGTCAAGGATGAGCACTATCTCACATTGACAGATGCTACATGGGATGAGCGCTTTGCTGTTTGCTGTTTGATATTCTGTGTTGCTGGTCTTGGATCATTCCCATTGTGGGCAAGCAATGCAATTACAGATGCAGTAGCACCAATTCTCCAAGTCGTTAACTTATAATTAATCAGTAGGACAAAATGGATTATAGTCAGTTTTTTAATATGATACCAGAGGCTGGTCTTATTGCAGTGCTGGTAATAGTATTCCTCGCCGATCTTATACTGAAAGGTGAGAAGAAACATTCTGTGTTGAGCCTGCTGACAGGCGCTCTCTTTATTTGCCAGACAGCTCTCTGCTTCTATGCAGAACCAGCTTCTGTCTTTGGTGGATGCTATGAGTCAACTCAAGCAGCCAATGTGATGAAGATAATTCTTACAGCTGGTGCGTTCATCGTTTTGGTGATGTCTCAGTCTTGGCTCGAGCGTGCTGACGTGAAGAACAAGGAAGGTGAATATTATGAGCTCATCATTTCAACCCTCTTGGGCATGTATGTGATGATTTCTTCAGGACATTTCCTTATGTTCTTCTTAGGTTTGGAAATGGCTTCAGTTCCTATGGCATGTTTGGTGGCTTTTGACAAGTTCAAGAAAAACTCTGCTGAGGGCGCTGCCAAGTTTATCCTTACGGCAACATTTTCAAGTGGTGTAATGCTTTATGGTATTTCATTTATCTATGGTGCTGTCGGTACATTGTATTTTGGTGATGTAGCTGCACAAATAAGTGCTTCACCTCTGACAATTCTTGGCTTGGTGTTCTTCTTCAGCGGACTTGGTTTCAAGATTTCTCTTGTTCCATTCCACTTCTGGACTGCTGATACCTATCAGGGTGCACCAACAGCAGTGACTGGTTATCTTAGTGTCGTTTCAAAGGGAGCTGCAGCGTTTGCTCTGATGACGATTCTCATGAAGGTTTTCGCACCGATGGTAGAGTATTGGGAATATCTTATGTATATAGTAATTCTGCTTACCATCACTATTGCTAACCTCTTTGCTCTTCGTCAGAAGGAGTTGAAGCGATTCATGGCTTTCAGTTCTATTTCACAGGCAGGATACATAATGCTTGCTGTAATTGGCAACAGTGCTATGGGTCTTACAGCTCTTATGTACTATGTGTTGATTTATGTTGCAGCCAACATGGCAGTTTTCACTATTATCAATGTCGTTGAGACACGTGGAAATGGCAATACTAAGATGAACTGCTACGATGGATTCTATGGAACGAATCCTAAACTTTCGTTCTTGATGACATTGGCGTTGTTCTCTCTTGCAGGTATCCCACCTTTCGCAGGAATGTTCTGTAAGTTCTTCGTCTTTATGGCAGCTGCAGAACAAGGTTCAACCTTGGCATACCTTGTAGTATTCATTGCTTTGTTGAACACAGTACCAAGCTTGTACTACTATCTGAAGATTGTAAAGTGTATGTATATCAATCAGACTGAAACACCGTTACCAACGTTCAAGAGTGACAACAATACCCGTTTTGCTCTTGCACTTTGTACTATAGGCATACTTCTGTTTGGAGTTTGTAGCTGTGTTTATGATTGGCTGGCACAAGCAGCAGGTATGTGATTTATTTGATATAATAAAAAATGATGTCAAGTTCATTATTGGATTTGGCATCATTTTTTTTATTGTTTTTTTTGACAAATTTTCAATTGCTTATTCTTATGTCAGAAAAATACATTACCTTTGCCAACCATTCAGAAATAATTACTTCGAGTTAAACTGGTAAACAAATAATGAACATTTCTATAAGGTCTTTTTTGTTCTTATGTGTGCTGATTTGCAAGAGTGGCTTGCTTTCGGCTATGAATGGAAATGACTTGAATATTGTGATTCTTGGAGATTCAAACACCTCTATAGGTGGAGATGATTGTACTAACCCTAAAGGTTGGACAAAATGGTTTGTAGATAAGATTTCTCCTAAGACATGTAGAAGCTATGCAAGAAGTGGTGCGACTTGGACGAATACAGTCAGAACCCGTTATGACATTGTAGAAAACACTCAAGTCCTTTCAGATAACAATGTGATATTCAATCAGATGAACAGATTGATAACAGCCTGTGATAAGCAACAGCAACCTTCGCCGGACCTGATACTGATAGCTGCTGGTACAAACGACGCATGGTTTTACAGTAAGCGTCCTGGTGCTTTTTCGAAAACCGTAGAACAAGCATTTGAAACTCCAATTACATTTAATGCACCTCAGAAAGTTTCCTCTGTAGTGTCTTTAGCAGGTTCCGTTAGATTGATTTGTGAGAAACTGATGTCCCGTTTTCCAGATGCCCGAATAGTTCTCCTTTCACCTATGCAGACAACGAAAGCTTCCTATAATATAATCAATAAAGTAGGAACTATTCTCGAAGAATGTGCCCATCGTATGTCAATTCCTATAATTCGGCAGGATTATATCACAGGTGTGTATTCTTCAAGGGAGGCAAATGGTTGTTTCTTGACTGTTGACGGCACTCATACATCAGAGAGAGGTGCTCAACGAAACGGATATCTCATTGCCAATCAGATTACAGCCTTGTTGTGCTATTAATTTACGTATTTTAGTTTTCACGGAGTCTTTTTCATATATAATAATCTCAGCAAATGATATTTTCTGATCTCTTTTTTCTCTTCGCTTTCCTTCCGGTTTTCTTTCTATGTTATCTATTGGCAGCGTTTGGTGATAAGAAACTTTTTTCAAGTAGAGTCTCTGCTTTAGACACATCACAAATGGCATGTAGAAATGTTTTCAAGAATGCAGTCCTTGTTGTTTTCTCGTTGATTTTCTATGCATGGGGTGAACCCGTCTATGTGTTCCTGATGTTTCTCAGTTCTTTGATTAATTATATATCAGGTCTAAACATAGCTGGCAGGATGCAGTCAAGACGAAAGACTGCACTCGTTGTGGGTATAAGCTTAAACCTTTTGATGCTCGGCATATTCAAGTATCTTGGTTTCTTTGCGGGAATATTTTCTGATTTGGGGATGACTATCAATGTCCCCAATATAGCTTTACCTATAGGTATCAGCTTCTACACCTTCCAGTCTATTTCGTATCTTGTTGA
Source organism: Oscillibacter sp. (assembly GCA_963594595.1). Classification (GTDB taxonomy): domain Bacteria; phylum Bacteroidota; class Bacteroidia; order Bacteroidales; family Bacteroidaceae; genus Prevotella. The sequence continues at coordinate 6,299 of CAVBFA010000127.1, forward strand.
TGTTTACAGGAACGAATCTCCCGTTCAACGTCGTTATCCGGACTTGTTGCTTTATATATCAATGTTTCCACAACTTGTTGCCGGTCCAATTGTGCGTTATGGTACAGTGGCAAATGAGATTGCAAATCGTCGGGTCAATAGCAGGGACATTGCAGATGGAGCATACCGCTTCCTTATTGGTCTTGGGAAAAAGGTAATCTTGGCAAATCAGCTTTCAGAGATTTCTGACCAATTCCTTGTCAACGGTCTGAATGATCTTACCACGACAGGAGCTTGGTTGGGTATCGTAGCGTTTACTTTCCAGATATATTTTGATTTCTCTGGATATTCAGATATGGCTATCGGACTCGGTAGAATGTTGGGCTTCCATTTCAATGAGAACTTCAACCATCCTTATTGTTGTGATACTATAACTGATTTTTGGCGTCGATGGCATATTTCGCTTGGTAGCTTTTTCAGAGATTATGTATACATTCCAATGGGAGGAAACCGTAAACATCAGGCTGCCAACATCCTTGTCGTATGGTTCCTTACAGGAATGTGGCATGGAGCGAGTTGGAACTTCATCATTTGGGGTGTATATTTCGGCATAATAGTGATGACAGAAAAATACACCCTGCTGAAAGTTAAGGACAACATACCATCCATCTTTCTCCATTTATATAGCCTGTTGCTTGTAGTGATAGGATGGGGAATATTCTATTTCGATGATTTTGGCAGAATGCTCGTCTTCTTCAAGAGTTTCTTTGGAGGTGGCAAAACGTTTGACAGCTTTGTCACTCACAGCGCTTTCCTCGACCATTTCTGGATTTGGGTAGCCGCTATAGTGTTCTCAATGCCGTTGCGCTCGATTGTCTCTTCTTATGTGCAGCATAGACAAGAAGAATCATCGGTTCCGTCTGTTTACAATGCCATGTCGCTCATTGCCAAGACGGTATTCTCAGTTGTCATGCTTATAGTATGTGCAGCACTCCTCGTTGGTGCAACGAACAATGCCTTTATTTACACTCGTTTTTAATGTTGAAATGATATATCAAATGAAAAGAATAAGACTTATATTGCTCCTGTCTTTTGTTGCATGTTCAATGATGCAGGCTTTTTCACAAATTCAGAAGCATGAATCACAATATTCCATTGCAGATACAATTAATGATGGTTCCAAGTATGAAGTACGCAGGGCGCGTGCCGGTATAATAGTAATCGACAACGGAGCCGAAACTCGTGCTTTCGAACCCTTCGGCGGAACACAAGCCGGAGCTATGTCATACGCAGAGATGGTAAACAGTTATAAACGGGCATTTGGTGATAGCGTTGCGGTTTATTGCATGACTATTCCCAATGCAGTAGCTTACTATTGTCCTGAAGAACAACGCTCATGGACAAATAATGAGAAGTCTGTTCTTGACAAGCTCTATGCAAGCCTCGACAATACAATAATACCGGTGAAAATCTACGATGAGTTGGAATCTCACAAAAGTGAGCCTATTTATTCCCGTACAGACCATCATTGGGCTCCGTTAGGCGCATATTATGCATCGCGATGTTTCGCAAATGCGGCAGGTGTGAATTTCAGACCCCTTTCATCCTATGATACAAAGACGGTGCACAACTACGTAGGCAGTATGTACACCTTCTCTAAAGATATTGCCGTTAAGAATGCGCCAGAAGATTTCGTCTATTATATGCCTCAGGGAATAGGCTACAAGAGCTGGTTCATCAATTATACGTTGAGTAAAGGCAAGACAATAGGGGAGAGTGCTCCTATTGAACGAAACTTCTTCATTCATTATAAAGACGGTAGTGCCGGCGCATATTGTACATTTATGGGCGGAGATACTCGTACAGTCAAGGTTGTGACAGAAAACAAGAATGGAAGGCGACTTATGATATTGAAGGACAGTTATGGAAATGCACTTCCTGCATATCTGTTCTATGGCTTTGAAGAAGTACATGTGGTAGATTTTCGTTATTTCCCTCACAGTATACGTAAATATGTTGTTGACAATTCAATAACTGATGTTTTGTTTGCCAATAACTTGATACACGCTTGTTCGCCATCTACGACAAGGAAATATCTCAATATGCTGGCCCGATGAATGAAGGCTAGTTGTCGTTGTTTAAGTAGGGTGACTTGCTTGATACTGATTTGTAAGACAATTTGATTATACTATAATAATATCAATTACATATATGACTAACGAGAGTTCAAAGAAATATTCAGCAGTATACATCGTCTTGTTGTGCGTTGCTTTCTTCTCAATGGCATTGGTCTTTAATTTCTTTCCCCGCAGTAAAGTGTCGGAATTGGAAAAAAGAGAACTTGCCGCTTTTCCAAAGTATACGGAAGATGCATTGCTAAGTGGTGAGTTTACCAAGAAAGTCTCATCATGGTATAGCGACAGTGAGCCATACCGTGATGTGTTGATGCAACTCAGCATGACAATAAAAGATATGATTGGTATAGCCCCGACAGAAAACAATGTCAGGTTTCATGCTGCAAAAACAACTGCGCCAGCTGATGACGAATACGATGATGCGTCGGATAGAAATGTTGGAGCATATAAGAACGAAATAACTGCTGACGATAATGCCAAGATTGCCAATGCCGGTATAATCGTAGTAGGAAAAGGCGATAAGGTCAGGGCGTTGATGGCCTTTGGCGGTAGCTCAAAAGGAGGTGGTCAATATTCTGAGGCTGCAAACAAATACAAAGAAGTTTTCGGTGATAAGGTACATGTTTATTGTATGGTAATACCTACAGCCGCAGAGTTCTATTGTCCAGACAATGCCCTTTCATGTACCCGTCCTCAGCGTCCGACCATTAACCATATATATTCTCAGCTTAGTCCGAAAGTGAAGGCCGTTGATATATACACTCCACTTGGCCGACATGCAAAAGAAGACATATATCTGCGTACTGACCATCATTGGGCACCTCTTGGAGCCTATTACGCCGCTCAGAAATTCGCTCAGGTCGCAGGTGTTCCTTTCAAGCCCCTCTCAAGTTATGAACGCAAGGTCGTGCATGAATATGTAGGTAGCATGTATGGCTATTCAAATGACATATCTGTCAAGAATGCGCCAGAAGATTTCGTATACTATGTGCCGAAGAATGTAAAGTATACCACTACATATATAGATTATACAGTGGACAAGAATTATCATGTCACTTCAGTAAGCAAACCTTACAAGAGCATATTCTTTTACCACTATAAAGATGGAAGTGGCGGTGCATACTGTACCTTTATGGGTAGTGACATGAGAATCACTCAGGTCAGGACAGCAATAAAGAACCATCGACGCCTGATGATTCTGAAGGACAGTTTCGGCAATGCCATTCCGGGTTATCTCTTTTACAGTTTCGAAGAGATACATGTTGTTGACTATAGATATTTCGGTCGTAATATGAAGAAATATGTGGAGGAGAACAAGATAACGGATATACTGTTTGCCAATAATATCTTCAATGCTTATTCTCCTAAGATATACAAGCGCTATCTCAATTTCTTGACGCAAGGAGACAATGTTCTTGCTGCTCCTGCAACTAAGAGTAAGGCTGTTGTCAATGCAAAAGAAGGAACAACAGAAAGTGATGCTCATGACAAAACGCATAATGAGAAGCAACACAAGGAAACTGTTCCCTCTTCTGAAGGTGAGCCGAAAGTAGAGACCAAGTCTTCTCATCAGTCAACGCCAAATGAGAAAGGGGATAAAGAGTGAAAAACAAACAGGACATGAAAAGGGTGGATATGACCCTTTGCATGTCCTGTTTGATTTAGATGTACCTTTGTGCAGACATCCAACTTTACGTGCTCTTGTCTGCTGAAATAATAATTAAGCCTTGTCGGCTTTCAGCAAGTCTCTGATTTCAGTCAGAAGCTGCTCTTCCTTTGTCGGAGCTGGGGCAGCGACCGTTTCCTCCTTCTTCTCTTCCTCTTTCTTTTTCCGTGCCATCTTGTTTATTCCCTTGATAAGCATAAAAACGCAGAGGGCGATTATAATGAAGTCGAAAGTCGTCTGAAGGAAATTGCCATAGTTGATAGTAGCAGGCTGTAATTTCTCAATTCCAACGTCAACCGATGGTAGTGTTACTTTCAAGTCTCTGAAATTGACACCTCCGATAAACCATCCGATGGGAGGCATGATGATGTCGTCAACTATAGAAGAGATGATTTTTCCGAAGGCGCCACCGATAATCACACCGACTGCCATGTCAACGGCATTTCCTTTTACCGCAAACTCCTTAAATTCATTTATAAATTTGCCCATTGATTATTTTTATATAATTTAATAA
>CAVBFA010000128.1:0-10566 GCA_963594595.1 Oscillibacter sp.
TACTAAGACACATCACAAACGATATGGCCAACGCCATAGTCAAGAAGCTGTCGTTAAAAGAGCAATCCGGACTCAACATAGACCAACTGACATTCAGCGCTCTTGTAACTCCACAAAAGGCATCTGTCAAGAATTTCAGGCTACGGCTGCCCCATAGTACAATTTATTCAGACTCCATTACCGCCACCTATAAGACTGATGGCGCTAGCATTGTCGGCAACACCATAAAAGGCAGAGGAAGCATCATTGGAAACAATATAACGCTTTCCGACTTTGCCTTTATCATGCCAGAGCTGAAAAATATTTCCAACAAGTTGAACTTAGCTGCAGATTTCTCTTGCACCGACGGCAAAGCAAAAGTCAGCAGACTGTCATTATATTCTCAAGACGCAGCATTCAAGTTTGATGCCAATGGCATGTTTACTCCTTTCGACGGCTGCAAGACATGGAAAGCAAGGATAAACCATCTGTCTGTAAACGAGAGCTATTTGGCATTAGTCTTCAAAGCTGCAAGAACTGCCAAAATAGATATCCCCACCCCATTGACAAAACTTAAAGCAATTACCGCCGCCGCAACATGCGAAACTAACAATGACAACATCAGTGCATGCGGAAATGTAAACACGAATCTAGGGAATATCAAGTTCGCTGTCCAGAAAAGGGCAACGAAACTCGCTGCTGAGATTTCTGCCGACCGCATCAATCTGAAAGAACTGTTGTCAGACAATAAATTCGGGAGTATAAACGCAAACCTGCACGGCGAAGCTCGCATCCACGACCACAAAATAACCGATACTAAAGTCAGAGGTCGAATTTCAGACTTTGAATACAACAAATATACATACAAAGACATTGACATCGATGGTGCGTATAACGGCACAGACATAAACGGCAGACTTAACGTGAACGACGAGAACTGCCATTTGTCTTTCATTGGATACATCAAGAACTTCATGAAGTCGCCCATTTCAGACATTTCAATGGATTTGAAGAATATTAATCCGCAACGCCTCAACATAACTAACAAATGGGGTGACGCAAGATTCTCTACGCAGATCAACCTCTGCGCCACAGGAAAGAGTCTATATGATCTGACAGGAAAGCTGCAACTGAAAGAATTCAGCATGCAGTCACCTACAGAGAACTACTCACTCAACGAACTGACAGCGAATATCAACAAAGGAGACATCGACATCAAGTCTGATATCGGTGAAATTGAAATCAGAGGCAAATACCAATTCTCTACAATAGGACAGAGTGTGCTTTCCATCATCAAGAAGCAACTGCCTACGGCTCCAGGCATCGAAAGCAACAGGGTGTATTGTGCAGACAACAATTTCTCTCTCAAAGCAAACATATACGATACGAAATGGATCCGCGCTATCTTAGGCATACCATACACATCGAACGAGCCTATCCATATCAAAGCCAACATCAACGATATGAATAAAGAGATAAACGCTGATGTTACAATGCCTGGATTCACTTACGCAGGAGAAATCTTCAAGAACGCCAAGCTCAATGTCAAGACAGTCAACGACAGTCTAATTGCCGAATACAGCATAAAGAAAATTGAAGACATGGGAAAGAGCATTCTTCTGAATGTCAAGGCAAGCGCTATTGACAACAAGTTAAACAGTCATATCGACGTGGCCTACAACTCTCCGCTGAACATACGAGGCACTATTGAGACAGAAACAAGCTTCTATAATGACGCAAACAAAGAAAAATCGGCATATATAAATATCAAGCCCTCTACACTGTCTCTTAATGACACAATATGGCACATATCTCCTTCGAGCATCATATACAACAAGGACAAGATACAGGTAAACCACTTTGCCATAGGGCGTGACAGACAGTTCATAAAAATTTACGGAAAGGCTACAAGCAGTGCGGACGACTCTCTTAGAGTAGATCTGCAAAACGTTGACGTGAACTATATCCTGAACTTGATCAATTTCCATTCTGTAACCTTCGGTGGACAGGCTTCGGGAACTGCATATCTAAAGTCAATCATGCAAAATCCTGACGCTTGGGTGGACCTCACGGTCGACAACTTCAAGTTCCAGGACGGAAGGATGGGCAAGTTATTCGCCAACGTGAAATGGAACAAGCACGACAAGCAGATAGACATCGATGCCCATGCGGATGATGACAACAACGTCAAGACAATCATCAAAGGCTATGTCTCCCCAGAGAAGAATTATATAGATCTCGGCATTACAGCCCATAATACAAACATTGAGTTCTTGAAAAGTTTCTGCGGAAGTTTCATGAACAGAATCGACGCACACGCCAATGGCTTCGCACAGGTATTCGGAGATTTGAGCGAGGTAAACCTCCAAGGCCTACTGGTTGCCGACGGCACTATTGGCATCAGTCCACTCAACACCGTATACAGACTGAAGAACGACACAATAAGAATGGTACCCGACGAAATCATATTCAAGGGTGACACCGTAACAGACCGACACGGCAATGTGGCAACGGTCACGGGAGCTTTGCACCACAAGCATCTGACGAGGCTGACATTCGACCTCGGCATACACGCCAACAAATTTCTGTGTTACGACTTCAACGACTACGGTAACAACTCATTCTATGGTACAGTATACGGCACCGGCGACTGCAATATCACCGGTCGTCCACACAGCATTGTATTCGATATAGACATGACACCAAACAAAGGTTCGTTCATAGAATACAATGCGGCTAGTCCTGACGCCATCACCGACAGTAATTTTCTCAGATGGGCAAGTCACGAAACACCAGAAGTCGAGAAAAATACAGAAGACGACTATTATCATGCAACAAAGAAAGATGAAGATGAGGATGATCTGAACGACGCTTCCGACATGTTCATCAACTTCAACGTGGCCGCTACCCCCGACTTCACCCTCCGTGTGTTGATGGACAAGGCTACCGGCGACAAGATATCCCTCAACGGAAACGGTGCTCTTAAAGCCACATATTTCAACAAAGGCAGCTTTGATATGTACGGCACATACGTCATCGACCATGGTTCATACAACCTCACAATACAGAACATCATAAAGAAAGATTTCCGCTTCCAGCAAGGCAGCAACATCGTTTTCGGCGGCAATCCGTTCCACTCTCAGCTGAACCTCAAAGCCATATACCCCGTCAATGGTGTTTCACTCGCTGATTTGCGCATCGGAAACAGCTTCTCAAGCAACAACGTAAAGGTAGATTGCATCATGAATATCGGCGGAACGCCAGAGGCCATTAAGGTAGACTTTGACTTTGACATGCCCACAGTGAATAATGATGCCAAGCAAATGGTGAGATCATTGATAAACAGCGAGGAGGAAATGAACCAGCAAGTGGTATATCTGCTTGCCATAGGCCGATTCTACACTGACTCAAAAAACAACTCAAAACAGGAAGATGCACAGCAAAGCCAGACAAGTCTTGCTATGCAAAGTCTGCTCAGCGGAACGATAAGCCAGCAGGTAAACAATATCCTGGGCACACTGATAAAGAACAACAACTGGAACTTCGGCACCAACATAAGTACCGGTACCGAAGGTTTCAACAATGCAGAATACGAAGGACTGCTTTCAGGAAGCCTGTTCAGCAACAGGCTCCTGATAAACGGACAGTTCGGCTATAGAGACAACCCCAACACCACGTCGTCGTTCATCGGTGATTTTGACGTCAAGTATCTGCTTACTCCCAACGGGAGCGTTGCCATTAAGGTATACAATCAGACCAATGACAGATACTTCACGAAATCATCACTCAACACCCAAGGACTTGGAATCATACTGAAGAAGGATTTCAAGACTTGGTGGGATTTGTTCAAGACCAAGAAGAAGAAGGTTGTCAAACGTTGACCTTCTTCTCAACGAAATATTTAGGGCGTTGTTTCACCTCAAGATACACTTTACCGATATATTCACCAGTAACGCCACATGCCAGAAGTATCGAACCGCCAATGAACCACATGCTCACGAGCAATGAAGTCCAACCCTCTATGGTATTACCCGTAAAATGTTCATACAATGCATATATGATGACACCAATGGCTACTAGAATGAATATTATACCCAAATATGAAATCAGCCTCAGTGGTTTCACTGAAAATGAGGTAATGCCCTCAATGGCAAAAGCCAGCATCTTGTTCAACGGATATTTAGACTCTCCTGCAAAACGCTCACTCCTGTTATAATACACACACGTAGAAGGATAACCGACAGATGCTGCAATGCCCCTCAAGAAAAGATTGCTCTCCGGATATTTCATCATAGCCTGCATCGCTCTCCTGCTCATGAGCCGGAAGTCTGCATGGTTGTATATCACCTTGCCGCCGAGTGCATTCATAAGCTTATAGAAAGCCAGCGCCGTTGTACGCTTGAAGAAGGTATCCGTCTTGCGCTCCTTCCTGACCCCAAACACTATGTCATTCCCCTTATGATATTCATTCACCATTTCATAAATAGCATTAACATCGTCCTGCAGGTCGGCATCAATAGAAACAGAAGCATCAGAATGTTCTGAAGCCCATTTCAAACCTGCATGCAAGGCATACTGATGACCACGGTTGCCTGATAGTTTCAACCCGCCAACCATAGGAGAATCACCGGCAAAAGCCTCTATCATCTGCCATGTGCGGTCTTTGCTCCCATCATCCACAAACAACACCATTCCTTCTGAAATGCCTCCGTCAGACTTCAGCTTGTCTAACACGCCCAGCAATCGCTGTTTCGTCTCATTCAGCACTTCTTCTTCATTATAACATGGTACAACAATTACAAGTTTCATATTCATACAGGTTAGCAATAAAACTTATTATCTAATACTAAATCACTTTTTCATAAAAGTATACAAAGTGAGGAATCTCTTGTCGTCACAGCTTTTGTGGTTGAAACGCTTGATTTTCTTCAACTTATAATCGGGGAATGAAGCCACAAATTCCTTATAGTCATCATCTCCCATTATCATATATCCTTTGTCTGGTCTGTTCTGGTCGAGAGGCACGACACGGTCGCCAAGATAGAAATTCACAGAGAACTGATGCATCCTGCCTCTCTGGCCCACTTTGAAATCCTTTCTATAGTCCCATATTTTTCCGTTTGGCACAAGTTGTTCCATTTCCTTGGCCATATGATAATCAGACTTGACATCATACACCGACGGCAATATAAGCCCGTCGATCATCAAAAATACAACGCCAACGATTCCGGCTACAGAAACTCCCAATCCATCAACAGACATTCTTTTTCTATTAGACAAGAACAAATATGCCACGCTCAATGCTAAGAGCAGGAATAGCACTATCTGCAGATACGGCAGATTCATGAAGTTATGGACATAAGCCAGATACTCAGCTGCATGTTTTCCACTGAAAGAAACTCCAGACAGGATCCCTGTCCTTACAAACAGCACCAGCAGCGGCAGTGAAACGGCAATGCCGGCAAACACCTTCGCATAGCCTACCACTATCCTTCGGTTTCTCTGCGAGATATAGTGCATGAATCTCGCTATATAATAAGCCATGAACGGATATATCGGCAGCAGATATACGCTACGCTTGCTTTTAGGAATGCAAAAGAATACGAATATCACTACAATGCTCAAAAACGACAGCAGATCCTGGTCTGACATCCTGCTGATACGGTGAGGCAAACTCACAAACCACGATTTGACACCTGCCGAGCTTTTGGGCAGCGAAAGTTTCATTGTAAACAGGAATACCACAAACAGCAATGTATAAGGCAACAGTCCTGTTATCACGGAAACGACATTATATATAGCCGGCGCCTCATGCGAAGAATACACCATCTTGCCAGTGAAACGCAAGACATTCTCCTCATACACAAGATACAAAAATGCGTCGCCACGCTCCTGATAAGCAAGATAATACCATATAAAAGGCAACACGCAAGACGCTAAAGCCACAGACAGACACAAGAAAAACGTCTTGAAGAAATTTTCACCTCTCACAAGCATAAAAAGTCCCATAACTCCACACGGCAGCAAAATACCGACAGGTCCCTTTGTCAATGCAGCAGCACTCATGGACAACACGACAAACGGAAGCAATACTGCATTTCTCGATTTATACCATCCATGGAAAAGGTAAATGGCTATTACTATCATTGCAGACAACAACATGTCTACACGGCATGCCATACCAGCACGGTGCACCTCAAAGGTTGTAAACGTCACTAGTCCCGTGAGCAGACTCAATTCCACACTTACCTTGTTACGGATCATAAACTTATACACCACGAGCACCATCAATATCGTGGCCAAAGCCGACGGCAATCGTGACGAGAATTCCGAAACATAGCCGGCCACAAGCGAGCACAACGCCACACACCAATGAAAAAACGGTGGTTTGTAAGCAATGTCTACACCATTGTTTATCGGACATATCCAGTCGCCAGACTGCAACATCGACAGCGCCACAATTGCCTCACGCGGCTCTCCTTTAGTATTAAAGAGACCCATTTCCAAAAAGATCACGAGCGACAGACATCCTGCCAATGCCAGTATCCAGAAACAAGTTTTTGAATCGTTGAGTTTCAATTTCATTTTAACCATGTGATTATTCTTACAAACGAAAAAACAACCGTTTTCTTACATACCAAAAGCAGATCATTTTCTTAATAATCTGCAAAATTAATCAAATAGTTTGTAGAAACTCTGTTTCAATGGATATTTATTGAAATTTTCGATTAATTTTGTAGGTAAATCCTAAACAACTATATTCATCTATGATCACACCAATTGTAATATTAGCTGTTTCCGCTATTTTTTTCGTAATCGGAAAAGTCCGTTCAGACATTGTGGCACTATGCACTTTGCTGTCGCTTATCCTCACCAACGTATTGACCCCTGCAGAAGCCCTATCCGGCTTCTCCAATCCTGTAATCATAATGATGATAGGTCTTTTCATCGTCGGTGGAGCTATCCTGCAGACAGGGTTGGCAAAGACGATAAGCGGTAAGATTCTTAAGACAGTAGGAACCAACGATACCGTGATACTAATAGTAGTGATGCTTGTAACGGCTGTCATCGGCGCTTTCGTAAGCAATACCGGCACCGTAGCCCTCATGCTACCCATCGTAGTAAGTATAGCTTCGAGGGCAAAAGTCAGTGCAAAGAAACTGCTCATGCCCCTTGCCTTCGCCAGCAGCATGGGTGGAATGCTTACGCTTATCGGTACGCCACCCAACCTTGTAATACAAGAAGCCTTGATAGAAGCCGGCGAAAAAGGACTGTCATTCTTCTCATTCCTGCCGGTGGGCATTGTCTGCCTCACCGTCGGCATCATCACATTGATTCCACTATGCAAATGGTTCCTGTCGAAAAAAGACACTTCATTAGAAGAAAACGGAAAGAAACAGAAAAGCTTGACACAACTGGTAGATGAATACAAACTGACAGAACAGCTGCAAATTCTCTATATACCACAAGAATCAAAGCTTGCGGGAATGACCATGTCAGAACTTGACCTGAACAACGTATATGGACTCACTATATTGGAGAGAAGACAGGAAAGCAGTATCAACAACAAGTTCATCAAAAACATCAATCAGAATACGGTAAACGCTGACACCGTGTTCAATAGCAAAGATGTATTGTTCGTTTCAGGCGACTCTTCGATGGTGAAAAAGTTCGTAGAAGATTTCAATTTGTCCGTAATGAAGACAACAGACAAACGTCTTGACTTCTACGACATCGGAATTGCAGAACTCGTCATGCTGCCTTCGGCCCGACTCTTAGGCAGAAAGATACGCAACACCGCTTTCAGAGAGAAATACGACACCAACATCGTTGCAATCCGTCGACGCGGAGAATACATAACCGACAATTTGGCCGACCAGGAACTGAAGTCTGGCGACATTCTCCTCGTCCAAGGCACATGGACAAACATAGAGAAACTCGGGCAATATGAAGAAGGTTGGGTAATATTGGGCCAGCCTCTCGAAGCGGCATCCCGCGTGGCACTGACACACAAGTCACACATTGCCGCACTCATCATGCTCTGCATGGTAATAGCAATGGCAACAGACTTTATCCCCATTGCCCCGGTCACCGCTGTACTGCTCGCATCGGTAGCCATGATTCTGTGCGGATGCTTCAGGAGCGTAGAAGACGCCTATAAGACCATCAATTGGGAAAGCGTGGTATTAATAGCAGCGATGATGCCTGTATCCATAGCATTGGAAAAGACGGGGGCGTCAACACTCCTGTCCAACACGTTGGTAAACTCACTTGGAACAGCCGGCCCTACCGTGCTTCTTGCAGGCATCTACCTGACGACATCAGTCCTCAGCCTATTTCTGAGCAACACCGCCACAGCTGTTCTCATGGCCCCCATAGCCATGCAAAGCGCTGCAGGTCTGAACATCACACCGTATGCATTTCTATTTGCCGTAACGTTAGGAGCAAGCATGTGTTTCGCATCCCCATTCTCCACCCCGCCAAACGCACTTGTCATGCAGGCAGGAAGATACACGTTCAGCGACTACCTGAAAGTTGGACTGCCGCTGCAATTAATCATTGGAATTGCAATGGTAATAATATTGCCGTTCATATTTCCATATTGATAAATACAACATATAAAATACGAAGAGCTTGGTAAAAACCAACAAGTTTATATAACTTTGCAACGGAAAAGCCACATTAGAGACTATTACCGCACACATATTATTATATATAGGTGAAAATGAAAATCATAAAAAGAAACAAGAACAGATTCAACTTTCCTCTGATGGGAACAATATCATTAATACTCTCAACACTTACGCTTTTGGCATCATTCCTTACGGGCACAAGCAGCAACATCCCTTTGACTGCCAGCCTATTGTTGACGCTGATAGGCATATCATTCATAGTTCTGGGTATAAAAGGGCAAACAAAATATTGATTTTTGCCACCATAAATGGTTAAATAAATATAAATTACGCATTTAATCCATTCATCGCAAAATACGAGAAAGGAATACTTATAAAAAAGTTGTACCTTTGCAGCCGATTTATAAATTCACATAAAGTCTAACTTTATTAATTACAAAACAAACATTATTTATTTTTATGGCAGATTTTAAGAACGTACAGCCGTTGGCAGACTTCAACTGGGACGAGTTTGAGAACGGAAGTAATGTAAATGTCAGCAAAGAAGATTTGCAGAAAGCTTACGATGAGACACTCAACAAGGTAAGCGAGCATCAGGTTGTTGACGGTACTGTAATCTCTATCGACAAGAAAGAGGTTATCGTAAACATCGGTTACAAGAGCGACGGTATCATCCCCGCAAGCGAATTCCGCTACAATCCGGATTTGAAGGTTGGCGACACAGTAGAGGTGTACGTTGAAAACCAGGAAGACAAGAAGGGTCAGCTGCTTCTTTCTCACAAGAAGGCTCGTCTCAGCAAGAGCTGGGAGCGTGTCAACGCTGCTTTGGACAACGAGGAAGTTATCCAGGGTTACATCAAGTGCCGCACTAAGGGTGGTATGATCGTTGACGTATTCGGTATCGAAGCATTCTTGCCAGGAAGCCAGATTGACGTTCATCCTATACGTGACTACGATGTATTCGTAGGCAAGACAATGGAGTTCAAGGTTGTCAAGATCAACCAGGAGTTCCGTAACGTTGTTGTTTCTCACAAGGCCCTCATCGAGGCTGAGTTGGAAGCACAGAAGAAAGAAATCATCAGCAAGCTCGAGAAGGGTCAGATCCTCGAGGGTACAGTCAAGAACATCACCTCTTATGGTGTATTCGTTGACCTCGGTGGTGTTGACGGACTCATCCACATCACAGACCTCTCTTGGGGCCGCGTAAGCGATCCACACGAGGTTGTTGCTCTCGACGAGAAGATCAATGTCGTTATCCTCGACTTCGATGACGAGAAGAAGCGCATCGCTCTTGGTCTGAAGCAGCTCACTCCTCACCCATGGGATGCACTCGATGCAAACCTGAAGGTTGGCGACCATGTTAAGGGCAAGGTAGTCGTAATCGCTGACTACGGTGCATTCGTAGAGATTGCTCCTGGCGTAGAGGGACTGATCCACGTTTCAGAGATGAGCTGGAGCCAGCACCTGCGTTCAGCACAGGAATTCCTCCATGTTGGCGACGAGGTAGAGGCAGTTATCCTGACTCTCGACCGCGAGGAGCGCAAGATGTCTCTCGGCATCAAGCAGCTTAAGGAAGACCCATGGGAGACAATCGAGGTTAAGTATCCTGTTGGAAGCAAGCACACTGCAAAGGTTCGCAACTTCACTAACTTCGGTATCTTCGTAGAGCTTGAGGAAGGTGTAGACGGTCTTATCCACATCTCTGACCTCTCTTGGACAAAGAAGGTTAAGCACCCATCAGAGTTTACACAGGTTGGCGCAGACATCGATGTAGTAGTTCTCGAGATAGACAAGGACAACCGTCGTTTGAGCCTTGGTCACAAGCAGCTCGAGGAGAATCCTTGGGACACATACGAGACAATCTACACTCCAGGTTCTGTACACATGGGCAAGATCACAGAGATGATGGACAAGGGTGCCGTTATCACTCTCAACGAGGGTGGTGAAGGTTTCG